>RECE01000079.1 GCA_007694165.1 Bacteroidota bacterium | reverse complement strand
TCTGTTATCTGGCAAAAATAGTATATTTACTTACCATTCAAAAATCAAATCTTTTTATGGAAAGAAAACTACTCCTGCTGGCCCTGATCATTCTTCCCCACCTGATCTTTGCCCAGTTTACCGATGATTTCAGCGATGGCAATTTCACACAAAACCCCACATGGTTTGGCGAAACGGATAAGTTTATAGTTGAAGAGCAGGTTCTGCGGCTCAACGATAACCAGGCCGGACAGGCATGGCTGGCAACAGCCAGCTCGGTAATGGATAATACCCAGTGGGAGTTCTGGGTGCGCCTTGCTTTTACACCATCCAACAACAACCACCCCCGCATTTACCTGGTTAGCGATTCGGATGATCTTTCCGGACCTTTAAACGGCTATTACATCCGCATAGGCAAAAATGGCACCGACAACAAGCGGTTATACTTTTACCGGCAAACGGGCGAAACATCCGTTGAACTGCTGGAGGGAGCCACCAATATTGCCACAACCACCAACAACCGCCTACGCATAAAGGCTACCCGCGATGATGCCGGAAACTGGGAGTTCTGGGCCGACCCCACCGGTGGAGAACTTTTCCTTCCGGAAGGAAATGTTACCGATAATGAATTTACTTCTACACAGTATTTTGGCATCCTTTGTAATTATACCATTTCCAATGCTTCGGGTTTTTATTTTGATGACTTCTATGTAGGAGATATCATTGAGGATACAACCATTCCGGAGGTAACAAACTTCATCGCCACAAATGCCAACACCCTGGAACTAACCTTTAATAAGGCCGTGGAGCCAGTTACCGCCCAGAATATCAACAACTTCTTTGTAAATAAGGGCATAGGCCCGCCCGCCATTGCCATCAGACCCGACGAAACCCCCAACAGGGTTATTCTCATTTTTGCCCAAAGCTTTGCCCAGGCCCAACAATACACCCTCTCCGTAATGAACATCAGGGATTATCTTGACAATATCATGGACCCCTTCACCGGAAACTTTACCTGGTATGTACCTCAGAAATTTGATTTGGTTTTCAATGAGATTATGGCCAACCCTACCCCACCCATCGGCCTGCCTGCCCATGAATATATTGAGCTGTACAACACCTCTGATTTTTCTATCAATCTGCAAGGCTGGACTCTTCAGCACGGCACCACCGAAAGGCAGATAACGGAGGGCGTTATTCCACCCAAGGGGTATATCTTGCTTACCCATCCTTCTGCACTGGATGCCCTTGAAGAGTTCGGCAATGTGGTGGCTATCCCCGGTTTATCCACCACTGCCCTTACAAATGCCGGTACTTTGCTGGTGCTTTACGACAAAAACGGCGACATGATCACCTGGGTAAGATACTCTGACACGTGGTACCGCAATCCTTCCAAAGCCAACGGCGGCTGGGCTCTGGAAAAGATTGACCCCTACAACTTTTGCCAGGGAGCCGAAAACTGGAAAGCCAGCACCAACCCGCGGGGAGGCACCCCGGGAACCGCCAATTCAGTGCTGGGCAACAATCCTGATACCGATGCCCCTTACGTGCTAAGGGCCGGTTATGTAAATCACAATCGCATCAGTGTCTTTTTCAGCGAAAGCATGGAACCGGAACTCCTGGGCAACAGGGAAAATTATACGCTGAAAAATTTCGCAGGTGAAATTACAAATGCAGCTGTTTATTTCCCCGATGCCACTAAAGTTGAGCTTTTTCTTTCGCAACCACTGGAGCCCGGAGTGGTTTATGAAGTGGAAGTTTTGCAATCGCTTACCGATTGTGCAGGCAACCTGCTCGCCGGTAACAGGGCCAGGGTGGGAATGCCCGAACCCGCCGACAGCATGGATGTGGTGCTTAACGAAATTCTTTTCAACCCCCCCGACCGTGGTGTGCGATACGTGGAGCTATACAACCGCTCACAAAAGATCATTGACCTGAAGGACTACACCCTCTCTTCAAAGGATACCATTACCCATCTTCTTACCGGCATACGTGAGATAACTGATGAAAGCGTGCTGTTGTTTCCCGGTGATTACATGGTACTTACACCCGATCCTGCCATTGTGCAGAGCCAGTACATGACCAACAATCCGCTGAACTTCATTCCCATGACCCTTTCTTCCATGACCAACACCCGTGGCATTGTGGTGTTGGCCGCCAAGGGGCAGCAAATCATTGATATGTTTATTTACCAGGAAGATATGCATTATGTGTTGCTTACCGATAAGAAGGGGGTTGCCCTGGAAAGGCTCAACTACCATCGTCCCACCCAAAGCCGTTCAAACTGGCATTCGGCGGCCCAGAGTGCAGGATTCGGCACACCGGGCTATAAAAATTCGCAGTTTACAATGGATCCCGAAGGACAGCAGGAGGTTTTTGAGGTATACCCCCGGGTGTTCTCACCCGATAACGACGGGCACAACGACCTGCTGAATATTGCCTACAGCTTTGATGCTCCCGGCTATACTGCCAATGTAAGCATTTTCGACAGCCGCGGGCGCAGGGTACGCATACTCAGCCGCAGCGAACTCCTTGCCACCGAAGGCGTTATTACATGGAATGGTGCCACCGATGACAACCAGAAAGCTGATGTGGGCATCTACATCATACACATTGAGCTTTTCGATCCGCAGGGCAATGTGAGAAATTACCGCAAAACCGCTGTGCTGGCCGCCAGGTTCTAGAAATTGTCAGGTGGTAAAGGCAATGGTGGCTATCCAAAGGCGGGTGCCTTTAACCTCTTTAAGTTTGGATGCACAGGCCTCAATGGTTGAGCCGGTGGTTATCACATCATCCACAAGCAGAATATTTTTCCCGCGAAAGGCTTCAGAGTCATTCAATTGGAAAACACTCTCCACATTCTCCCAGCGCCGGAAGCGGGTTTTACGCGTTTGTGTACCGGTTTTGTTAACCTTAACCAGCTTGTTTCTAAGTAAAGGCTTTTTAAGGGCTTCGCTAATACCCTGTGCAAAGATCTCACTCTGGTTGAAGCCACGCTGGTACTGCTTTTTGCGATGCATGGGAACCGGCACAATAATATCTACAGGCTCCCACAAAGGGCTATCCCTGAGCTGCGTGCCAAGCAGTTTTCCGAGATACAATCCAATATCTCTCTTGCCCTTATATTTAAACTGGTGGATGAGTTTCTGAACTTTCCCACCTTTCTGAAAATAAAACAACGCCGTTGCCGTTTCAACATCGACCCTGCCCCAGAGAATGCGCGTGACAGAATTTTCGCGCTCCTTATGCAGATGTGTTTGCGGTAAATGATAATGGCAGAAACTGCATAGGCATTCCTCGCCACCCACAAGGGCTTTCTGGCATGCATAACAAAGGCGGGGATAAAAAAGAGACAGAAAATCACCTGTATATGTTGATAAAATTTTCATGAACTGTTAAAAACTTCATAATAAGATTTGCCTGTTAAAGACTTTTATATTAAAAATAGTATAAATTTGCAAATTAAATAGGTGTTTTCTTCGGGTTTCGTTTGATGATATTAAAGATTCTCACCAACCCGGAACAAAATCAGATAATTCAACAAACACAATAACAATCTTTTTACTAACTACCCCATGGACAGCACTAACAAAAATCAACCAACTGAAAAGACAACTCCCATGTCAAAAGAAAAAAACACCAACGAAAAGGTTTATAAAAGCACCATACTGGTATTGGTATTAATTGTAGGGGTGCTAACCTTTATGCTTATTACCAGCCGTCAGTCGCTCAAGGAGGTTTCTACCGAAAGAACGATTGTTGCCGACCGTAATGTTGAGCTTGAGGAAGAACTCAACAGCATCCTTGCAGAATACAACCAGGTAAAAAATGAATACGACAGTGTTCTGACCAAGCAGGACAGCATCATACAGTCCAATGCCGAAGAAATCAGGAGACTTATTGCACAGCAGGCCGATTATCGCAGAATTCAGCGTAACCTCCAATTGCTGCAGGAGATCACGCAGAATTATGTGCGTGAAATGGACAGCCTCTACACAGTGAACAAGGTGCTCAGAGATGAGAACATCGAGATGCAGCAGGAGATACAGCAGTTTACCCGCCGCACAACCGAGCTGGCCCAAACCAAAGAAGTGCTGGAGGGCAAAGTTGAGGTAGCATCGGCATTAAGGGCATTCCAGATAGAGGCTACCCCCCTGCGCGTCAGGGGAAGGGGACGTGAAGAGGAGACCGACAGATCGCGCCGTACCGACCAAATAAGGGTTTGCTTTACCGTGGCCGGAAACCCGGTAGCAAGTTCGGGAAATAAAACCGCATACGTTAGAATTGCCAATCCTATGGGGAATATCCTAAGGGTGAGCGACGACGACCAGTACTCATTCGTCATCGGTAGCGATACCCTCCAGTTTACCATGAGAGACCAGTTTAACTACCAGAATATGGACACCGAGGTTTGCATGGACTGGTACGGAACAGAAGAATATGAAGATGGTTTGTACCTGGTGTCTGTTTTTACAGATGAATACCGTTTAGGTGAAACACAGTTTTCGCTCAGGTAGTATTTTTCAGCCATATTAACCAAAGATAGATTACATACCTTTACGGAACTACTTTAAAAAACAAAACGCTTTTGCTATGGAAAATTCCAACAATCAGTACCTATACGAAGTGGAAAATAATCGCAAATCCAATGGTTCGGGGATTATTATTTTTCTGTCTGTTCTGGCTATTTTACTTGCCATTGCAGGTGGTCTGCTGCTAAGGGAAATGCTCAAGGCACGTTATGAAACCCAGATTGCAAACCTGCAGGTGAAGGAAATCAACGACGAGCGCAATATACTTATCAGGCAGCTGGATGACCTGGATGTAAGATATTCCCAGCTCTCCAAAGAACACGAAGACCTCAGGCAGCTTTTTGAAGCCGAAAGACGCCGCGCAAATCAGCTCAGGGCACAGTTACAGGGTGTTGGACCCATAGGCAAAGGCGATGCCATGCCCATAAGGGAGCAGATTGAGCAGCTGGAAGAGCAGCTGGCAACCTACGAAGATCAGATTGCTATGCTGCTGGAAGAAAATGAAACCCTTTCCATAGAAAATGCACAAATACGCTCCAATCTGGCACAGGCACACGTTTACAACCAGCAACTGGAAGTAGAGACAGAACAACTCCGGGGAAAAGTTAACATTGCTTCAATGATCAATATTTCCAATGTTGATGTGGTAGCCTTCCGCGAAAGAAGACGGTGGGATGAACCTACCACCTCGGCCCGAAGAACCGATAAGCTCAGCATCTGCTTCAATATGAACCGTAACATGATAGCCGAACCGGGCGAACGCACCTTCTTCATCCGCATTATCGACCCCAACAATGATGTGCTCACCAAATCGCAGGAAGATACCATGCCTTTTGAAGGTGAAACCATTCAATACTCCATAAAGGAAACCGTCGACTTCCAGAATGTATCCATGGATGTTTGTACCGAATGGGAGCAGGAAGAAAGATTTGACAGGGGCTTTTACAGCATAGTGGTGTTCTGCGAAGGAAATGAAGTGGGATATAAACTCTTTGAACTGGAATAAAAGCTTTCCCGTAATAAAACACAGCAAAAGAAGGAGCTGTCTCATTAACCGTGATTCAAACGGACGCTGAGCCTGCCGAAGCGCATACCCTCTGTAACCCAACAAACGTTTCGACAAGCTCAACGACCGCAAATCACTTTCGGGACGGCTCTTTTTTTATGCATCAAATTTATTACTTTTGTGCTCCTGCTGAGTTCCGGCAGTAATTGATCACAAAAAAATACTGAATAATGAAGATCTCATTCAACTGGCTGAAAGATTATCTGAATATTGAAGAAAGCCCCGAAAAGGTGGCGGAATGGC
>RECE01000233.1 GCA_007694165.1 Bacteroidota bacterium | reverse complement strand
CCAGCGTCGGATATGCCATGCAGGCCGGCGGAGCAGCCGGTGGTGACCTTGCCGGCGATTATCCCAACCCAATTATAAAAGATGGAGCTATAACTACATCCAAGCTGGCAGATAATGTCAGTATCAACACTGCCGGAACCATTGCAGCAACAACCAGCGGTTTGTTTTCCAATGCAGTCTCCGGCACAGCTTCCTCGACCAATGGGTTTGGCTATGGAGGTAATTTTCTTTCGGCAGCTTCTTCTGGTAGGGGTGTGTTTGGACGGGCTTCCTCTTTAACAGGAACTACTTATGGTGGTTATTTTATCAGCAATAGTGCGTCGGGTATCGGTGTTTATGGTATTGCCACCGACAACAACTTCGGCAATACTTACGGGGTAAGAGGATTGGTTAATAGCAACAATGGTATTGCTGTTTATGGCAAAAACGAAGGTTCCGGCAATTATGGAATGCTGGGTGCCTTTCAAGCTGCCGTATGGGGCTTTAATCCCAATGGAAACAATGCCAGGATCGCAACTCAATTTGATGCATTTATAGCAAATGGAAATGTAAATAATGGTTATTCAATTTATGCTATACAGGGAAATGCCTTACGTGCAGCACAAATTCAGGGTAATATGACAGTTACGGGTACTTTATCCAAAGGAGGTGGTTCATTTGAAATTGACCATCCCCTTGATCCATCCAACAGGATTTTGCGGCATAGTTTTGTGGAATCGCCAGATATGATGAACGTTTACAATGGAAATGTTACCACTGACGATAAGGGAAGGGCAACCATTGTTCTTCCACATTATTTTGAAGTGCTCAATCGCGATTTCCGTTATCAGCTCACCGTGGTGGGGCAGTTTGCCCAGGCCATCATTTCCCGGGAAATAGAAAATAACAGTTTTGAGATCAGCACCGATAAACCCAATGTTAAGGTTTCCTGGCAGGTAACAGGTATCCGGCAAGACCGCTGGGCCGAAGTAAACCGTATTGTGGTAGAGGAAGATAAATCCGAGATGGAGAAGGGATTCTATATTCATCCTGAAGTCTTTGGTCTACCTGAAAACCAACAGATGGAATGGGGACGGCGTGGGGAATATATGCAGCACCTGCAAGATGAAATGAATAGAATGATGGAGTTATCTAAAAAGATGAGGGAAGAAGGAGAGGATTAAGAAATGGATTCGTAATTCTCTGATGAATGATTATTGTTCATTGTATATTAGACTTTGTTTTTTTCGATGCCGTTTCAAAAACAGGTGATTTTACAAGGCGTTATTTAAAAAATTAACATTAGTTTTGTCTAATAAACTCCTGGTGCACACCTATAGTTTTTCGGGTGGTATGAAAGCCACCGTTGAAAGAGGGCCATGATAAGCAGGAATGTTAATTCATTGCGTTTTGCAGGTGGAATGTAAACAGATGACTTTCCTGTCAGTGATGGGTGTGTTACCGGCATAAAGAACAAAGGAATGCATTTGAATTGCTCCTTTCTAAACCCTGGTTTTATAGTTGCCCTATTCGCAACTTTACTCCTTTTCCAGGGCTGTGCAGGAAGAAACCGCGTAGTTCGGGAAGTTATCACCGACCCTGCTGTTTCTGCAGAACCTCCAGGGCCCTGTGATGGAAAATTAACAGTAAAAGATTTTACGGCCTACGACTGTGAAAGTTTTGCAGGGTTGAGTGTATCCGATACCCTATGCCTTACCATCCCGGAAGGCGAAACCTACCAGGCCGTGGTTGATAGGTATTCCATCAATGTGAACCAGACCCTGACCCTGAGAACTTCTATCCCGGATTACCCATCGGGCTATTTTCTCGTTTCAGTTACCAACTGCACCAGCAGCGGGATTTTTAAAATCCCCGAAGTTGCCCTTGCCTGGAGGGTTTATGCAGATACAGTAACCGGGGTGTTCAGCTTCAGCGAAGTAGACCCCTCCATGCAAATACAGCGCGACAGCTTGCTTATTCGGGAAAGCCCATAAGATTTCCTTACCAAAACAATAAGACCAACATAACCATGAAACACACTTTTACATTTATTACCCTGATGTTTTTGTCCCTTCTGACTGTGAACGGGCAGAATGTATTTCATCTGTTTGACAATAGCCGCCAAACCGGAGATTTTGACACAGAACAACTTTACCTTCCATTTGAAGAGATTCGTCAGGTGGACATCAATACCCATCTTTTGGAGGATAATGCAAAGCACTTGCAAAAAGGAGATAAAGTGACGTTTAATCTATTTGAAAAACAGCAGGTAACTTCTACCATTGACAGAATCAACCTGAATGTCAACGGTACTTTGTCCATTCGTTCCCGCCTGGATGATTACCCCATGGGCTACCTGATAATGTCGGTTACAGATGGCCTGGTAACGGCAAGCATAAGAATTCCGGAATTGAATCAGCGGTATAGTCTTAAATCGCACAAGGCTTCCGGCAGTTCATTCCTTAAAAAACTCGATGTCAGCAGAATGGATATCCTTGAGTCCGGTCCTGATATGATTCGGGAATTTTTGCCCGAAATGACTCCTGCACAAAAACAAAGATTAGAAGAGGCAGCTCAGCGGGATGATAATGAAATTGCTGTAGTGGGGGTAATGGTAATTTACACCCCTGCTGCGGCCAACTGGGCCAACACCAACGAGAGTTCCGTTGAAAACAGCATAGCACAGGCCATGGAGAAGGCCCAGCTTACCCTTGATAACAGCAATACCCTTATGGAAATGGTGCTGGTACATTCCTCTCAGATAGGTTATACTGAGAGCGGATCGTCATATACTGATTTGTATTCTCTGACTGACGGTACGGGAGTTTTTGCTGAGGTGCATGATTGGAGAGAAACTTACGGAGCTGATTTGGTAGGTTTTTTTACCCTGGTGACAGATACGGGTGGACTGGGCTGGCTGCTGAATAATAAGTTTGGGGCACCCGGAACAGGTTTCTCCATTACCCGCATACAGCAGGCCAGCTGGACCTATACCCACATTCATGAAATGGGGCACAACATGGGGGCTCATCATCACAAGCTGCAAAATGTGCAGGCAGGACCTACCATCTGGCACAACTGGCCCGAAAATGTATGGTCGGCCGGCTGGAGATGGCAAGGTACCAACAATCAAATGTATTGCGATATCATGACCTACAGCAATGGCATTTATTTCGCCGATGGAATTGATGCCACAGATGTGCCTTATTTTTCCAATCCGGACATCACCGTTATGGGCTTTGCCGCGGGCCACGCCATAGATGGCGATAATGCCCGTACGGTGAGAGAAGTAAGACATGTTATCGCTGCTTATACCGAAGCCTCTTTGCCGGAAATACCCCAGGTTACATTTTCGGTAAAAGACATCCATCAGCAACCCATCTTTAATGCGAAAATCAGTATCCTGCCGCAGGGTAAATATCTCGGAACGAAAACTTCCGGTGCTGATTCATTCAGCGTTTCAGATAATATCAATAACTACTCCCATCCAAAGCTTGCCGTGCAACACAGGGATGATGACCAGATTAGAGGCACAGCCAAAAAACAAAGTAAAAACGGGGTATGGTTGCACTGGGACAATGACGAAAACGCCAGTTCGGTGGGTTTGAACGATGGAGGGATTTTTTATACCGGCGCACGGTGGACACCTGCTGAAATTGCAGCCTATCAGGGGTATGCGATTTCAAAAATGCGAATCTTTGTCAATAATCTGCCCAACAGCATTACTTTAAAAATCTGGCAGGGCCCCGATGAAGACAACCTTTCTGAAGTTTACAGCCAATCCGTTTCCTCATTAGAAGAAGAAAGCTGGCACCTGATAGACCTCACAAACCCCTATCCGGTGAATGTTACCCAGGAACTATGGTTGGGTTATGAAGTAGATGATCCGGGAGCTGGAGTATTTGCGGCAGGAATTGATGACTCTGAAGAGCATGATGGTAAGGGTAACAAGGTTCTCCTTTCTGATGTTGCAGGGTGGGAGGATATTTCTGTATATGGCATTACCGGAAACTGGAATTTACAGGCCTACCTGGAGCTGAATGAACCCATAGTGATGTATACCAATTCAAATGGTATGGCCGTTTTTGACGCTTCGCCGGGAAACTACACCTACGAGGTGGAAAAGCCTGGATATGAATTGTATTCAGGGAGTTTCGCAGTTTTGCAGGATGATATTTCGGAAGAAGTGATATTACTGGCAGGAGGGGATGCTCCTATGGTCACTTTTAATGTGAACATACAAGGAGCCTCTCCGGCTTTTGTGCCGGGGGAGAGCAATGTGTTTTTGACCGGTTCATTTACCAACTGGGCAGTGCCCGGGTCATCAAATTCTGTTGTACTTACTTATATTGGAAACTATTTATATACTGTTACGATACCCATGGGAATGGGGGAACATGAATACAAATACTTTTCAGATGCTTTTGGCGAGGGCTGGGATGGTGGAGAATGGCAGGGGGATCCCAACAGGGTAATAACCGTAACGGGAGATATGGTAGTGAATGACGTATGGTATGGTCCTCATCATGAATTACAATTGCAGGCCAGCCCACCCCATGGAGGTACTCTTAGTGGTGGCGGGTTTTATTACCCAAATACTCAGGTTACCCTTACAGCTGCAGTAAATCCGGGGTTCGTTTTTTTGCATTGGACTGGCGAAGGAAATGAGGTGCTCAGCACAGAACCTGTTTTTAACTATGTAACTGCTTGTTACGGACAGACCCTCACAGCTCATTTTGAGGAAGATGCTAACCAGTACCAGCTGTCAACAGAAGTATCTCCGGCAGCAACCGGCACCATTACCGGCAGTGGGAGTTACCTGGTGGGGAGTGAGGTAGAACTCAGCGCTACTCCCATTGATGGGTATGAATTTCTTTACTGGCGCCATGCCGAAACCATTATCGGCTTTGAGGAAGATCTAAGCTTTATCATGCCATCTGAAGATGTGCATTTGATTGCTTATTTTAAACTCATGACTGCGGTAGCAGAGTACAACCTGCCTGAAGTGAAAGTTTTTCCCAATCCGACCAGAACCCTTTTGAACATTGAGTCAGAAATACCAGTGGCCCTGATAGAGATAACTGATATCCATGGAAGGGTCATCATGAAAAATCTAATTGATGATAAGACTATTTCTGTGGATGTATCTGGCTGGAATAAAGGTCTTTATATTTTAAGGGTTCATACAACCAATGGGGTTATCGTTAAGAGATTTCTTGTGAACTGAAAAGTTTTTCTTCAATCATTATAACCGGCAATCCTGTTTTTATGGAATTGCCGGTTTTTGTTTTATTAACAGTATGGTTTCTGATCTCTGTACCGGCTTGATTATTGAATGTCAACTATTTGTATGTAAAGCAGGTTTTTTAACCTACAAAGGTACCGGCAAATTGGCTGTTGGTTATGCTTGAGGATTGGCTTAAGTTCGTAGTGTTTTAAAAGCTGCTATTATTGCATTGGTCATTAATCAAAAAAACACAAAGATGAAACCCTGTATTTTCTCCGGCAAAGTCATAATTACCTTAATAGCAATGGTTTTCCTGAGCCACTATTCGTTCGGAAGCAACAAAGGTTTCGCTCACCTGGGTCATGGTGACACGATTACCATTCTTCTCAACGACAATGATTCCTTTATTGCAACCATTGAGCGTATCAATAATACCTCCGGGGAATCTCTCATTTTGTTTCTGTCCATTCAAGAGCAGCCGGATTGCTTTCTGGTGCTGAGAAGTGTTCATCAAAACATTATTGGGACATGCCAGATGGGAGGAGAAATGAAGCACGTGGAGTTTTTATACAATAAGGAGAAAAACCAGATGGTACTGAAAGAGGAATCCAATCCAGGTGCAATTATGCTCAGTGAAAGAAAAAGCCTGCCGTCGTTTTAATAAAACGCCAACAGGCTATAATTAAGGATCTTAAAAAGGTGGTTGATAATTTTACCTGCTAAACAAACGCATGATGTCATTGTACTGTGCAAAGATTATCAATCCCAGCAGCAACACCATCCCAACAGTTTGTGCATACTCCATAAATTTATCTGAGGGTTTTCTCCCCACTATCATTTCATAAAGCAGAAACATTACATGCCCGCCATCCAGTGCCGGAATGGGCAGAATGTTCATGATGGCAAGAATAATGGAAAGAAAAGCGGTAATGGTCCAGAAATGTACCCAGTCCCAGGTGGGCGAAAAGATACTTCCGATGGTAATAAATCCACCCAGGCTTTCGTGGTCTCGTTCTCTGACAACAAATCGAAGTTGTTTGAAGTAATCAATGGTAGTAGCATAGGCCCGTTTCACTCCGGCAGGAACTGCTGCCACCACAGAATATTCCTTCTTCCTGAGGTCGAAAAATGCACTGAGATCACCTTTGGGTTGTACCCCCATCATGCCGGTTTCGGGCAGTGTCATATCGAAATAGAGCATTTCACCGTCTCTGACAGCTCCCACTCTTACATCTTTGCCTGCATTGGCAATCAGTTTCTCGCGATATTCAAGGAAAAAAGGAAGTTCTTCCCCATTAAGAGAAACAATGCTGTCACCGGGTTTTACACCCGCCTGATAGGCAGCTGAACCTTCCTGTACTCCGAAAATGATAAACGGAATTCGCTCCATAACAAAGCCGGCCGTAACCTCCCGTTCTTTCATACTATCCAGTACCCGACGGCCATAACCTTCCGGAATGCGCATATTTACAAGCTCGCCGTTTCTTTTTACCTGTATGCTTGATGCCCCATCCAATATCACTGCAGAGGTAATGGTGTGAAAATTTTCTATTTCGCGATCGTCTATGGAAAGAATAACATCTCCATGCTGCAATCCAATTTCCTGCGCCAGGGGCTGGGCATGAATGCCATACTTCAGGTTTTGGGCTGGCAGGTATTGTTCTCCAATGATTGAGAGCATAAAGACATAAATCAATACTGCGAAAATAAGATTGAATGTTACCCCTCCCAGCATAACAATCAATCTTTGCCATGCAGGTTTTGAACGGAACTCCCAGGGTTGGGGGGGCTGATTCATTTGCTCTTTGTCCATAGATTCATCAATCATTCCGGATATTTTTACATACCCACCCAGAGGCAGCCAGCCCATGCCGTATTCTGTATCACCTATTTTCTTTTTGAAAATGGTAAACCAGGGGTTGAAAAACAGGTAAAATTTTTCCACCCGTGTGTTGAAATACCTGGCAGCCAGAAAGTGTCCAAGCTCATGGATAATGATCAAAAGGGACAAACTCAGGAAAAACTGTATTACTTTAATTGCTATTTCCATTATAATCTGATAAAATATTTAAATTAAATTGGTGTTTTTAAGGTTATTTATTCAGGTACTTCTTTATTTTTTGAGCTGGATTGCAGTCCTAATCATTCCCTTTCATACAGGGATTATCTTTAAATCTGTTTTTGCCGTAGATTAACTCCCTTGCCAGCAAACGGGTTTCCATGTCAGTGTTGCACAAATCATCATATGCAGGCTGAGCCACGTAATGTATTCTGGCCATGCAGGTTGCAATTACGTCTGACATCTGCAGAAATCCCACCTGATCCTTGAGAAAAGCCGCAACCGCCACCTCATTGGCAGCATTTAAAACACAAGGCATATTTCCGTCTTTTTCCATGGCCTGGTAAGCCAAATCAAGGTTTCGGAAAGTATCTTTATCCGGCGCTTCAAAGCTGAGTTGGGGATAATCAACAAAGTTAAAACGCTCGAAATCAGTTTTAATTCTGTCAGGATAACCCAGGGCATATTGAATGGGCAGTTTCATGTCAGGTAATCCCATTTGTGCTTTCATAGAGCCATCTTCAAACTGAACCATTGAATGTATGATTGACTGCGGGTGAACAATCACTTTGATTTGATCGGGTTTAAGGGCAAACAGCCATTTGGCTTCAATTACTTCCAAACCTTTGTTCATCATCGAAGCCGAGTCAATGGTAATTTTACAACCCATATTCCAGTTGGGATGTTTAAGCGCATCTTCTTTTTTTACATTTTTAAGACTATCTTTTTTCATCCCCCTGAACGGACCGCCTGATGCTGTAAGATAAATGCGCTCAATGGGGTTGTGAAACTCACCTGCCATGCATTGAAAGATGGCAGAGTGCTCCGAATCTACCGGGTAGATATTTACTCCTGCTTTTCTTGCCTCCTGGGTAATCATTTGTCCGGCCACCACCATCGTTTCCTTATTGGCAAGGGCAATATTTTTTCCCGATTCAATGGCTCTCAGGGTAGGTTTTAAACCTGCAAATCCTACCATCGCTGTAAGTACAATGTCAATGCTGTCAAGTTCTACAATTTCCTCCAAAGAACTTTTTCCGCAAAATACTTTGATATATAAGGGTTCAAGAGCCTCTTTTACTTGTTGGTAATGGTCCTCATTACCAATTACCACGGCATTGGGCTTAAATTCCTGCGCCTGCCGAATGAGCAAACCGGCGTTGTTTTGCGCTGTAAGCACTTCTACCTGGAATCTTTCGGGCGCAGCCTTTATAACCTCAAGGGCCTGAGAGCCGATGGAACCTGTAGAACCCAAAATAGCAACATTCCTTTTGTTCATTTGTGAAAGGTATTACTGATTTTTGTTGTTATACCGCAAAGCTTATTCCTTGTTCCATGGGTAGAATAATTCTGCCGGAAACTTCTGTTATTGCAAGGGTGGTTTATTCTGACTAAAATTAGCATAAGTACTGTTGGATAAAAAAAGTATGGAAATCAGCAAATGCTGGTTCGGGTTTTACCATAGGTTAGTTTGATTATTACTTCAGGGATTATTGCTCCAGTCGGCTACGGGATTAAAAGACAATGTAGTCTGCGGGATTGATAGGATTGCCGTTAAACCATAATTCAAAGTGCAGGTGTGTTCCTGTAGACAAAGTACCTGAATCGCCAATAATTCCAATTACTTCGCCTGCTTTTACATAACTGCCTTCCTCTTTAAGCAATACATCATTGTGTTTGTAAACAGATATCAGATTGTTGGCATGTTGAACACCGATGGTATAGCCGGTAGTAAGAGTCCATGTGGAAAAAATTACGGTTCCGTCTAAGGTTGCCTTTATGGGAGAACCTTTGTCGGCTACTATGTCAATACCATAATGCCTGGTAGCGGGATTAAAATGATTGGTAAGAATGCCCTGCAAAGGAGGGAAGAAAAAAAACTGTGATACACCCCTTGTCTCCACAATATCCATTTCTTCAGGACTCCAGTCAGAATAGGTGATTTGATTCTCGATTTGGGCACGCAGAATAGAGTCTTCCCTGGAACGGGATAGCTCGGATATTTCTGTAAATTCCTGGCTGCTTTGCAATTCAGGCATCTCGTCCACCAAATCTTTTCCTTCTATAATGTTTCGGATATTTACAATGTAAAGATCTTTTCTCCTTAGTTCGGCATGCAGTGAATCGGCTTTCTGATTCAGTTCCCGCAACACCTTGCGGGTATTGAAATCTGCATAACCCGGTATATACTCTTTAAGAGGGGTAAAGGCTATCAAATAGGAGGTGGCGACCACCAGGAAAATGACCAGTGTTCCAAAAAATATAAATACATTGAAACGGGTTAGCCGGAATGATATCTTTTCTTCAAAAGTATCATCATTCATCAGCACCAGCCGGTACTTATCATGCAGCTTGGAAAAAAAACTCTTTTTTTGCTTCTTGGTTTCTGACATTGAAAGAGGTAATAATTTGAGGTTTACGTTGCTTCTAAACCGGATTTCTCTAATTAAGCTGCAAATATCGGAATTTTAATCCTTTTCCTGATATTTTTCAGAAAGTTTGTGGTTGGGAAAAGTATAATATGTCCTGTTCTTGTTAGCTGTTGTTTGATTAAAAATCGGTTAAAGGCACGAAAGCGTTACTATACACCCATAGCGACTTTAGTCGTCTTCACCCGAATCCGGCAATGAAACCCATAACAAATTCTTCCTGGATTTGATAAGACAAAAATTTATTTGAAAAGCACCCTTATTTGAAATAAATTTGCAAAATAGTAGTTATAGAAACAGAGAAACTCAAAATTTTGTAAACTTGAATATTCCGGTGAAGAAATTAATACATCCCCGTATTGCTATATACATCGTTATACTGATAATTGGTGGGGCTTGTTCTACCCAGAAGAATACCTTTGTCAACAGAAATTACCATAGCATTACTACCAAGTACAATGGTTATTTTAATGCAAGAGAAAGTTATCGGGATGGATTGTACCGCCTTGATCAGATGCATGAAGATAATTATGAAGATGTATTGAGTGTCTTCAGGTACGGAAGCACTCAACAGGCAGCCTCAATAGCCGGAAACATGGATATAGCCTACCAGAAAGCCAGTACCGCTATCAGAAGACACTCCATGAACATCAGAGGAGTAGAGTATAACCGCTGGATTGATGACTCTTACTTTCTGATTGCCCGCAGTCACTATTTTAAAGGAGATCACAATCTTGCTATACTCACCTTCCAGTATGTAATCCGTCAGTTTGATTCCCCTTTGAAGTACCATTCAAAAATTTGGGTTGCCAAATCGCATATCAAAACAGGACAGTATAACAACGCCCAGCAGATACTCGCCAGGGTGGCCAGAAACATTGAAGAGGGACTTTTGGATGAGCAAGGCATTTATCTGTTCAATAAGGTGTATGCAGATTACTATCTTCAACAGCGCAACTTCGCCCAGGCTATACCCTACCTTGAACGTTCTGTCCAATTGGCTCCTGGAAGAAAGAGCAGGGCACGTCTAACTTTTATCCAGGCACAGGCTTACCATCAGGAACGAAACTACCCCAAAGCTCAGCAAACCTATGCACGGGTTTTAAAATTGAATCCTGATTTTGAAATGGCCTTCCAGGCCAGGATCAATATGGCCATGGCCTTTGATACAGAAAGTGGCGACAGCAAATTTATCCATTCTGAATTAACGGGGATGCTGCGTGATAGCAAGAACAGAGATTTTCGCGACCAGATCTATTACGCTTTGGCACAGTTTTCCATGAGGCAACGCAAAGAGGAGCAGGCCATTGAATATTATAATCTGGCACTGGAAAACTACAGGGGAAATGCTTCACAAAAGGGAGTTACTTTTCTGAGATTGGGTGAAATAAGCCTGAAAAACAAGGAATACATGGAGGCTGCCAGAATGTATGACAGCACCATGGTGTATCTGTCACGCGAATACCCCGAGCATGAAGCCGCAGGGAAGAAAAATGTTTTGCTCAGAGAGCTGGCTCATAACCTGCGTCGTATAGAAAGAGAGGATTCGCTGCAGAGACTGGCAGCCATGAGTACAGCCGACAGAAATGCAATACTTGATATCATCATTGAAGAAATTGCTGAACAGGCACGGTTGGAGCAGCAAATGGAGCAGGAGAGGGCGCAGTTGCGTCAGCAAATGGCAAGGTCAGGAAGAGGTCAGGCTCCCGGTGCAGGTGATGGAGGTTGGTATTTTTATAATCCTTCGGCTATGAGTTTTGGACGCAACGAGTTTTATGCCAAATGGGGAGAAAGAGACCTGGAAGACTTATGGCGAATCAGTAACAAGAGAACCATGGCTTTTGGCGATATGGGCGATTTTGACATGGAAGAGGGTGAAGAAATGGACCCTTCCGGAAGGGTAACAAGAGCAAGCCTGATGCAAAATGTGCCTACAACACCCGAAAAAAAGGCAGCTTCCAATGACCGCATGGCTCATGCTCACTATAATGCAGCCATGATTTTCAAAGACCGGCTCATTGATCTCCCAAGTGCCATAAAGTATTTTGAAGCGTTAATTACCCGGTTTCCGGAAACTGAACACAAGCTTATCAGTTACTATTTCCTCTACACACTCTATGCGGAAGCCGGTAATACTGTACGTGCTGATTTTTACAAGAATCTGATCATTAATGACTTTCCCGATACTGATTTTGCCATGATACTTTCTGACCCCAATTACCGGGAAAACATCATGGCTCGTCAAAACAGGGTTAAAGAGCTTTATACCCGTGCATACAATGCCTATATCAGCGAAAATTATCCGCTTGCTATGGAGCTGGTTGCCCAAAGCCAATCTGATGACATTGAAACAACCCGGGAACAAGCTGCCCGCTTTTCCTATCTTAAGGCACTTGTGCTGGCCCGCTCTGCTGAAAGAGAAACTTTAATAGAGCAGCTTAATTACGTTACAGAGAATTTCGTTGACACAGAAGTACACGAACCCGCCACCAATCTGCTCGCTTTCCTGGGAGGAGGAGCTTTAGTTGCTGACCCTAAAACAGATGCTTCAGCCAAAGGTGACAGAAGAGGTGAACGAGGGGGTGCTGGTCGGGAAAAAATTGATCCACAAGATGCAGTATTTTCTTTTAATCCTGATGCAGTTCATTTTTATGTCTTGCTGATCAACACACAAAAAATGCAAATAAGGCAGGTAAGAAATGAAATTAATAACTACAACAGGGAGAAGTTTGCCGAAAAAAACCTAAATATGAGCACGCTGTTTTTTGACCAGAACAGACAGCTGATAACCATCACAAACTTCCCTTCGGCCCGGGAAGCCCTTGCATACGGAACCCAAATGAAAGCAAGTCTGCAACAAAAAGAATATGATGCGAATGCATATAATGGCTTTGCCATTAGCGTTGAGAATTATCCCCTGTTTTATCAGGACCGAAAACTGGATGAATACCTTGACTTTTTCAATCGTGCATATATTGATCTTGAATAAAAACCTTTTGTTTAGTGTATTTTTATTTTACTTTTGCTATTAAATAGCATAATTCCTAAGAAACGTTGCTTTCAGGAATGTAAGATTTAATACCTGAGATGGAAAATGCAACAACTATTTTTTAAAATTTCAGAATTATAATAATGTTTGGTAATAAAAAAAAGACGGATAGAACAATGGCTAAAAACAGCGATGCAGAGCACACGTCCATAAACCTCATTGGCAATGGTACAACTATAAAAGGTGAAGTAAAAAGCAACGGAGACATCCGTATTGATGGGACCTTAATCGGACAGGTATACTCCAAAGGGAAAATTGTAGTCGGTAATACGGGTATTATTGAAGGTGAGATATACTGTCAAAATGCAGACTTCTCTGGCAATATCAAAGCCAAAGTAGAGGTTTCTGAACTGTTGACCCTAAAAGCCACTTCTCGCCTCAGGGGCGAAATCGTGACCAACAAACTCGCCATTGAACCAGGAGCCCGGTTTACCGGTACCTGTACCATGGATAAAGACAGCGCGGAAGATTTGAAAACGCCACTACGGCCAGAGCAACCCAAGAAATAGTTTATTTTTTTTTAAGAGGATACCGGAATAAAGAATACCTGTTATTCCGGTATTCTTTTTAGGGAAGTCTCCAAATTGAAGTTCCATGACAATAGAATCAAAACCCCTGGTAAGGTTTACAATTATCTCTGCAATACTCTTTGCTATTACCCTGGGCTTTTATCATTATGCTCCTGAAGCAATGATAAGCGATAATCTGTTGTATATTGTTCCTTTCTTTTATCTGGTGCATATTGTTAGCAGAATAGTCAATCATAGAATAGAAACGAAAGACTCAGCTCCCTCAAAAATATTTTACCTGGTTTCTTCGGGTATAAAGTTGATGTTTTATCTGGTGGTTCTTATTTTGTACGGTATTTTTAATCGTGAGGATGTAGCGCCGTTCTTTCTTAGTTTCCTGGTTTTTTATCTCATATTTACTTTTTTGGATGTAAAGCATCTGGTAAGTGAAATGTCTAAGTGAAACACTTAATTTTTCTTCTGTTAACAAATCCTTCCTGTCGTTATTTGTTGGATGTCAGCGTATTGCAAAACAGGTATATCAAAGAAACCCTGATTTGTTCTGTCTCTCAGAACAAATAGTGGATATACTGACAGTTGAATTAGAAATAATTTATAAATTGCACCATCAAAAAATACAATCAAAAGATGGGTAACGAAGGGAGTCGTGGTTATGCAAATTTGCGTGAGGGCAAAAAAATATTGTCGTTGCTGCTAATTGTTTTTGCAACCATACTATCGGCAAGCGCTGAAACCAATACAATACAGCAGGAAACATCAGAAGGTAAGAAGAAGTTTGATGCCGGCAAGGTAATCATCGACCACATTCTGGATGCTTATGACTGGCATATTGCTGATTATGGCGATACGCATATAAGTATACCTCTCCCGATCATACTAATGTATGAAGGGAAGTGGTATTTCTTTTTCTCCCATAAGTTTCATCATGGCAAGGACGCCCATAAAGGATTCAGAATAGCTTCTGACGGACCTAAGAAGGGTAGGATAGTAAGAGTATTGGATGATGGCATTACCCATGATCCTCATGCATCATTTCTGCTTGATATATCGATCACTAAAAATGTGCTGGCTATTTTTATGGCTTCCGTATTTTTGTGCTGGCTGCTTATAAGTGTTGCACGCAGCTATACAAACTTTGGACCCCACAGGGCACCCAACGGACTGGCCGGGCTTCTGGAACCGCTCTTCCTGTTTGTCAGAGATGACATTGCAAGATCGGCAATCCCCGAAAAAGAGGTAGACAGATTTCTTCCTTATCTGCTTTCCCTTTTCTCATTTATCTTTTTCAATAATCTTCTGGGGCTTGTACCCTTTTTTCCCGGAGGAGCCAATGTAACCGGAAGTATAAGCGTTACACTTACCCTTGCCATGTTTACATTCTTCACCCTGCACATTTTTGCCAACAGAGAATACTGGAAACACATTTTTAATACTCCGGGTGTTCCATTCTGGTTGAAATTGCCCATACCGCTTATGCCCATAATCGAATTGGTTGGCGTATTTGTAAAGCCTATTGTTCTAACCTTAAGGTTGTTTGCCAATATCACCGCCGGGCACATGATCATCCTGGGTTTTGTGAGTCTGATCTTTGTATTGGGCTCCTCAGGCGTGGTAATGGGGCTTGCCATTTCTCCGCTATCGGTATTATTTGTGATTTTTATGAATTTTCTTGAATTGCTGGTGGCCTTTATTCAGGCCTATGTATTCACCTTTTTTAGCGCCATATTCTTTGGAATGGCAGTACCAGAAAAACATCATTAATTGATTTTTTATACTTGTTGTCAATTTTACGTTTAATCTTAAATTAGAAACTATGTCAGAGTTATTTGTATTATTACAAACTTCATCGGCCGATGTTGTTGCGCAATGGATAAAAATGGGTGCCGCTTTCGCCGCTGCTGCTGCAGTATTTGGAGCTGCCTGGGGTATTGGAAAAATAGGTAAAACTGCTCTTGAATCAATTGCCAGGCAACCTGAAGCAGCCAATGATCTTCGCTCTTCCATGATTGTTGCCTCTGCACTTATTGAAGGCGCAACATTTTTTGCAATCGTAGTGTGCCTTCTGGTTCTCTTTGTTTAGTTACTAAGGTTGCAGCTATTAGCTGATGTTGTATGGGCAAGCATGATAAATAGCCCTGGCAAATGATGCTGCTAATCAAACTTGCATAAGCACTTTGTGCACAAAAGACGTTGAACATTTTTCAACTCTTGAACCATTGAGCTCAAAAACACTTTAAGACATTATGGTTTTGAGTAAAAGTTCTATCATGCAAGTTCAATCGCCAGCCAGGAGGCAATGCATTAGTCCTATGGCTTAACTGAAAATGTTTTCTGATCAACTGTGGTTTTTTATACTCTGGTAATTGCATGGAAAATGCATTTGGTAAAAAGCTTTTATTCTGACAAGTGGCAATCGTTAAATCAAATTTGCTGGTTGCGTTTAATTTAATACATTGAATTATGGAACTCGTAACGCCCGGATTGGGGCTTATTTTCTGGATGACCTTGTCTTTCGGACTGGTTTTGATTATTCTTCGCAAATTTGCATGGAAGCCCATATTGGGTGCCATCAGAGAAAGAGAAAGCTTCATTGCCAATTCCATCAGACAGAGTAAAAGGATTCAACGCGAGCTTGCCGAATTGGATGGCACAAAAGAGAAGCTTCTTCTCCAGGCAAAAGAGAAGGCTGAAGAAGTGCTTCGGCAAGCCAAAATTGATGGTGAAGAGCTAATTAAAAAAGCTCAGGCCCAGGCACGCAAAGAAGCAACGCAGATAGCAGAGGCTGCCAAAAACAGTATTATGGCTGAACGAAAAGCAGTTGAGCGCGAGATTAGAGAGCAAATTGTCCTTCTTTCAATTGATGTGGCCCAGAAAGTGCTAAAAGAGGAGTTTCTTGATGTTGGCAAAAAGAATAAATATGTTGGTAAGCTGTTGGAAGATATTCAGCTGAATTGATCATCCTTTGTTATCTTTACTCATTAAAATAGTTTTCTGGTGAAAAATTTACGGGTAGCTAACCGGTATGCAAAGGCTTTGCTGGGGCTGGCAGAGGAAAACAACTTTTCAAAGCAGGCCTTTGAAGATATGGAATTGGTATACAATGCCCTGCAATCGAGTAAGGAGCTGCAAACCATATTAAAAAGCCCCATTGTGAGAGTAAGCAAAAAGCTTAATATTCTCAAGGCCATTTTTGAGGATAAAGTCAATCCGGTAAGTATGCATTACCTCACCATTGTCACCAGGAAAAAGCGTGCAGCACTCATTCAGGGTATAGCTTATGAGTTTCTGAAAATTCACAGGAATAACCTGGATATCGAGTTGGTTACCCTTGTCACTGCCGGTGAAATTGACAAAGATCTTTCAGCGAAAGCCAAAGAAATTGCTTTACAGTTAACACCACGGGCAAATATTGAATTTAATCAGGTATACGATCCCTCTGTAATAGGGGGCTTTATCCTGCGCATTGGCGACCTGCAGTATGATGCCAGTGTTAAGCGTAAATTGTCCAATATTAAAAAACACTTGCTAAACGCCTGATTGGGCCCGGGCATTGAATACCCATTAGCAAAACTAACAAAAAAAAGAAAAATCGATTATGGCTGAAATTAAACCCGCAGAGATATCTGCAATTCTACGTCAGGAAATTTCTGGTTTTCAAGTTCAAACCGAACTGGAGGAGACCGGCACTGTTTTACAGATTGGTGATGGAATTGCCAGGGTTTACGGGCTGTCCAATGCCAAAAGTGGTGAGCTGGTTGACTTTGACGACACAGAGCTTCAAGGGGTTGTTCTCAACCTTGAGGAGGATAATGTGGGAATAGTTTTGCTGGGGGAAGCAAATGCGGTAAAAGAAGGGCACCTGGTAAAACGTACCAAAAGAATTGCTTCCATCAATGTAGGTGAAGGTCTGCTGGGTAGGGTAATCAATACTTTGGGGCATCCTATTGATGGCAAAGGACCCATTAAAGGGGAGTTGTTTGAGATGCCCCTCGAAAGAAAAGCTCCGGGTGTTATTTATCGCCAGCCGGTAAATGAACCCATGCAAACGGGTATCAAAGCCATTGACTCTATGATACCCATTGGTCGCGGGCAAAGAGAACTTATTATCGGCGACAGGCAAACGGGAAAAAGTGCCATAGCTATTGATACCATAATCAATCAACGGGAGTTTTTTGAAAAAGGAGAACCGGTATATTGTATCTATGTGGCCATTGGTCAGAAAGGGTCTACAGTAGCCAGTATCATGAGTGTGCTGCAAAAGCATGGAGCTATGGATTATACAACCATTGTATCATCCAATGCCAGCGAACCTGCAGCCATGCAGTTTTATGCACCCTTTGCAGGTGCCTCCATTGGTGAATATTTCAGAGATACGGGGCGTCCGGCGCTGGTTATCTTCGATGACCTTTCCAAACAGGCTGTTTCGTACCGGGAGGTTTCCCTTTTGCTCAGGCGTCCGCCCGGAAGAGAAGCCTATCCTGGCGATGTTTTTTACCTGCACAGTCGATTGCTGGAAAGAGCTGCCCGAATTATAAATTCTGATGAGATTGCCGCCCAGATGAACGATGTGCCTGAATCACTCAAGGGGAAAGTGAAAGGGGGGGGATCTCTTACTGCTCTTCCTATTATTGAAACACAGGCAGGTGATGTATCAGCTTATATTCCCACCAATGTGATTTCCATTACCGATGGACAGATATTTCTGGAGTCCAGTCTTTTCAACTCCGGCATAAGACCTGCCATTAACGTTGGAATCTCGGTTTCCAGGGTAGGAGGTAATGCACAGATAAAATCCATGAAAAAAATCGCGGGTACGCTTAAACTCGATCAGGCACAGTATCGCGAACTCGAAGCCTTCTCTAAGTTTGGATCTGACCTGGATTCTTCTACCAAGGCCGTTTTGGAAAAGGGAGCAAGAAATGTTGAAATTCTAAAGCAGGGTCAGTTTAAACCCATGCCTGTTGAAAAACAGGTAGCCATGGTTTTATGCGGCACCAAAGGTTTGCTGCGAAAACTTGAACTTAAAAAGGTGCGCCGTTTTGAAGAGGAATATCTTCAGTTGCTCGAAGCCCAGTATAAAGATACCCTTGAGCAATTAAGACAGGGCCTTTTTAATGATGATATTGCAAAAATTCTGGAAGATGTTGCACTGGAGGTTGTAGCCTCTATAAATACACAATAGATTTTACTAATAGATTTTTATCATGGCCAATCTGAAAGAAGTTAGGGTTCGTATTGCATCCATCAAATCTACCAGGCAGATTACCAGTGCCATGAAGATGGTGTCTGCCTCCAAGTTGCGCAAGGGACAAAATGCTATACAAAACCTCAGGCCCTATGAAGAACAACTCAGGCAGATTCTTGATAATATCAACAAAGGACTAAAACAGGAGGACAAAAATGTGCTGTGTCTTCCCAAACCGGCCAAACAGGTGCTGGTAATCCTTGTTGCAGGCAATAAGGGATTGTGCGGTACTTTTAATACCAACCTGGCCAAGAAAACTGTAATCCACCTTCGGGAACTTAAGGAACAAAACTATGAACCCAGGCTTTGGATTATTGGCCGAAAAGCGGAAGAATTCTTTAAGAAAAGCACGTACATTATCGATGAGTGTTTTCACGACTTGATTGATACTGTTACCGTTGATGATGCCTTTGCCTTTGCCCGCAGAGCTATGGAGGTTATTGAAAAGGGAGTGTATCAGAAAGTTGATATCGTATACACCCAGTTTATAAATGCAGCCACTTATAAACTGTTTGCCGAACAGATTTTACCCATGGCCCTGGATGCATCTCCGTATTCTGAGCCAGAGACTGTAAATAAAGATGACTTCGAATACATCATCGAACCCTCCAGGAAAGAAATTCTCGATGAACTTGTACCCAAGGTAATCCAAACCTATTTTTACAGGATTTTGCTTGATTCTTTTACCAGCGAACAGGGAGCACGTATGACTGCCATGCACAAAGCCACGGATAATGCCACCGAACTGCTCAAAAATCTAACCATTACCTACAACAAAGTTCGACAAGCATCTATTACCAACGAGATTGTTGAAATTGTGGGTGGCGCAGAAGCGCTCAATTCCTGATTGCTTCCTTTTTTCTTCTTTTCTGTATGGCTGAATTTTTCTTTTGTCCGGGACTTTTTTAATGATATTTGCTAACTTTGTAGATAAGAACTGAATTATAAACCATTAAAAACAGCAAATATGTTAACGAAAAAACTGGAAAAGGTATTGAATGAGCAGGTTGAGAAAGAAGGCTATGCAGCACAACTCTATCTGGCTATGGCCTCATGGGCTGATGGCAAAGGTCTTGAAGGAATTTCCAACTGGTTTTATGCACAGCACATGGAAGAACTTGAGCACATGCTAAAGTTTGTCAAATATATTAATGAAAGAGGTGGAAGCGCAATTATTCCCAAAATTGATCAGCCTCCGCGCGAAATGAAAGGGATAAAGCAAGCTTTTGAAGCCGCACTGGAACATGAGCAAATGGTTACCAAATCCATCAATAATATCGTTGGTATTTGCCTGGAAGAGAAGGATTTTACTACCCATAACTGGATTCAGTATTTTGTAGACGAGCAGATGGAGGAAGAATCTTCAGTACAAAACTTACTGGATAAACTTGACTTGCTGGGCGATGGAAACCTTTACATGTTTGACCGCGATATAATGACTATGAGGGCCGCAGGCGAAAACCCTGCCTGATAACTTTTTATAGAATACAACCAAAGCCGGGAGAGACTTATTGATTTCCCGGCTTTGTGTTTAGCAGCTGTCCCGGGAGGATAGCATTAATAAAAAGCAGTATAAAGCTATGGCGAGAAAGAAAGCAAAAACATTGGGCAACATCGTTTATTCAACCAACAAGGATTTGAATTTTACCATTCCCGAAAAAGAACCGAATACTTTGCCCCCCCAGCAGCAAAATCTGAAAATACTACTCAGCAAAAAGGGCAGGGGCGGTAAATCGGCCACATTGATAACTGGCTTTATTGGAACGGAAGCAGATATGGAGTCTTTGGGCAAAACCCTGAAGAATAAATGCGGGGTGGGTGGTTCTGTAAAAGATGGAGAAATCCTTTTGCAGGGCGACCATCGCGAAAAGGTACTGGAATATCTTACCAAAGAAGGTTTCAAGGCGAAGAAGGCCGGGGGCTGAAAAGTATTGAAATAATTTGCAGGGAGTTTTCAGGAATTCCCTTTTCTTTTGTCAAAATGTTTGGAGTCGCCCCATTCACCATAGCCTATCTGTCCACCTGCCATGTGAATACGGGCTTCGAGACATTTTTTGCAGTCATCGGCATTCTCATCGGTACAAGGCTTGTCTTCGTAAAGCAGATAGTCTTCTCTGTATTTGGTGGGAGTTAAGTTGGGCATAATGATATTGGCACCCACTTTAATGGCTTTCTCCCTTCCCATGGGGTCAATTGCCTGCATAGCTGTAGTGGCAGCGATATTGATATCCTTCATCATGATTCTCAGTATAGCCACCATTTTCAGACTGAGATAGAACCTGTCTGTTTTGGAAATCAGCTGGTCTTTAAATTCATACATGGGGGTGTTTTCATGCTCGATATAGGGTCCCATTCCCACCATGTCAATATCAAAATTGCGAAAAAAGAGCAAATCGTCGGCAAGGTCGCTGATGGTTTGGAAAGGCAGGCCAATCATCACCCCTGTTCCTACCTGGTATCCAATCTTTCTCAACAAATGAAGGCTTTCCATCCGCTGAAAATAATCGTGTTTCTTATCGCCGGGATGGTATTTATGATAAAGATCGGGATTGGAAACCTCTATTCTTAGCAGGTACCTGTGAGCACCCATGTTGTACCAGAGTTTATAGGTTTCTTCTGTTTGTTCTCCCAGTGAAAGGGTTATACCCAGTTCTCCGTTGCTCAATTTTTTTATCTGGCTAACAAGCGATGCAATCCGGTTTACAAAACTTTTATCACTCCGTTCTCCTGCCTGTATGACCAGGCTGCCATAGTTATTATCATAAGCGTACTTTGCGGCCTCTAATATCTCCGCTTCAGTAACTTCATACCTGTGGGTGCTTTTGTTGCCTGCTCGAATTCCACAATAATAACAGTCTTTTCCGCAAAGATTGGAGAATTCTATCAACCCCCTGTAGTACACCTTGTTGCCAACGAAATTCTTTTTTATCTCTTCCGCCCTGGCAAAAATAAGTTGTCTCTCCTGTTCATCTGCTGAGAGCATTCTTTCCAAATCAGGCTTGCTGAATTCATCCTGGCTGAGTATTTCCTGCAATGATTTTGTCATAGGATTTATGAGTGATATTTGTGTATACGAAATTACAAATAATCTTCGGCACTTGCGTCAACTTTCAGAAAGGGAGCAACAGCTCTTTTGAAAATGCCGTGCATCCAGGCAATGGCCATGCCGTAGTTGGTTACTGCTACATTGGCATCCAGGGCAGGCTTCAGCCTGCCTTTTATTTGCTTGGGTGTGATAACACAACCTCCGCACTGCACCACAAGGGCGTAATCATTGATGGGCCGGGGCAGATCATTGAGTCCTGATACTACATCATACTCCAGCTTTTTCCCTGTGAAGCTGTTCATCCACCTGGGAATCTTTACTCTTCCGATATCATCGCATGCAACGTGATGGGTGCAGCTTTCCAGCAGAAGGATGCGATCATTGTCTTTGAGTTCGGAGATTTTGGGTGTACCCTTTACATAGTTCTCAAAATCGCCCTTGTGGCGGGCCAGCATGATGCTGAAACTTGTAAGGGGAATATCACCCGGAATAGACGCATCTGCCTTGAGGAAAACCTGGCTGTCGGTTACCACCAGTGCCGGGCGTGGATGGAGAACTTTTATCAGCGAATCTACTTCACGCTCTTTTACCACCACACAAACACAATCGTTGTCGAGTATATCACGAATGGCCTGCACCTGGGGAAGTATAAGCCTTCCTTCAGGGGCCTCTATATCAATGGGGGTTATCAGCAATACCAAATCGCCATAGGAGAGCAAATCGCCCAGCAGGCTGCTTTTCTTCCAGGCCGATGGCGGTATGGTAGTGCGCATGGAATGGATTATTCTTTCCCTGTTTACCGGAAATACAGCAGAGAACTCCAATAAAGGAACCCCGGGAAACTTTTGACTCAGCAACAACTGAAAATCTGCATCCAGTGCACTGATGTCCGACTTGTTGTGGATGATGATAAAAGGTGTTCCATAATCGTTAAAATCCTCCACCAGCTTATCTTCAAAGCTGCCAAAGGTATTACCGGTGATGATCAAAATAGCCAGATCAACGTTTTTGAGGGCTGCCAGCGATTTTGCTATCCGCTTTTTGCCCAAATCACCCTCATCGTCTATCCCTGCTGTATCCACCAGCACTACAGGCCCTATACCTGATATTTCCATCGACTTTTTTACCGGGTCTGTAGTGGTGCCGGCTACATCTGATACAATGGCAATATCCTGCCCGGCAATGGCATTGATAAATGAGCTTTTGCCATTGTTTCTGCGGCCAAAAATACCTATATGAGGTTTGGATTCTTTTCCTTTGGACATTACAAGTTCTTTTTATTAAAGATTATCATTCAATTTACCATTTATAAATCACCAAGAGAATAGCCCAGTTTGAGCAAATTCTCAGGAAGAAGTATTCTGATCAGCGTGTTCTTTTCCAGCATTCCCAGCCTCTCATTGGCTTCAAAAATATCAACATTCTCACTTTTCATAAACCTTGCAATCTCCGAGGCCTTTTCATATCCAACCAGAGGAAGCAAAGCTGTACTTATAGAGGGGCTTTTGAGGAGCTTTTCATAGGCTGTGTGCGACTCTACCTTCATACCTGTGATTAGATGCTTCAACATTGATTCATCAGCCCTGACGAGCAGGTGGATGCTTTCCAGCAACGCATTGCCAATTACCGGAAGGTAAGCGTTGAGCTCAAGGGTGCCCTGTCCGCAAAGGTTACTGATAAGCATGTCGTTGGCATAAATCTTATGAGAACAACCAATAACAAATTCATTGATTACAGGGTTTATCTTGCCGGGCATGATGCTGCTCCCTGTTTGCTTCCTGGGAAGTGTCAGATCATGTTGACCCATAATATCAGAACCTAACAGGCGAAGGTCGGAAGCTACTTTTTCAAGATTTACAGCATGCGATTTCAGGATGGCATGCACCTCCACAAAAACATCCAGGTTTTGGGTGGTATCCGTATGGTTTTCACTGCGGGTAATTGGTATTCCCGACAGCTCACGCAATCGGTTGGTCACTTCCATTATATAGTACCGTGGTATGGCCATTCCCGTTCCAGTGGCGCCTCCTCCGAGGTTGGTAACTTTTATACGTTCAAAACATTTGGATACGCGCCACCAGTCGCGCGAAAAGGCATCGCACCATGCACTGAACAGCAATCCAAAAGATGAGGGAACGGCTTCCTGTAATTGTGTATAAGCAATTCGCAGGGCATTGCGGTTTTCCGATTCCAGTTTCTCCATGGCCGAACGCAGCTCATTGATGGCAGTCTCCAGAAAATTCAGTTCCTTCATCATAGCCACCTTTAGGGCTGTTGGTATCACATCATTGGTAGACTGAAAAATATTTGCATGCACAAAGGGATCTACAATATGATAGTCTCCTGCACTATGGCCAAGTTTTTTCAGGCTTACATTGGACAGGATTTCGTTGATGTTCATGTTGATGGCTGTTCCTGCACCTCCCTGTATTGCCGGTACTACAAAATGCTCATAGTATTTTCCTTCTGCTACTTCTGACGCTGCCTCTTCAAGGACTTCCAGAATATGGATGTTTTCGCACCCGGCAGGGAGAGGTTTTTTGGGAAACTTGTTTTGGGCGGCTTTTGCAAAAGAGATGGCTGTCTGGTAACAGGCTTGTTTTACGAGGCCCACAGCTTTATACCATTCTTTGGAAAATACAGTGTTGTTGCTGAAATTCTGCATCGCCCTGTGGGCATGAATACCATACAATGCCTCGTCGGGCAATAATTCCTCACCAATAAAATCTTTCTCTTTTCTCATACCGTAAATCAATATTTGCCTGATTATTTTTACAGCATAAAATTAGACAATTCTTATAAACCCCGGTGATATGAGATGATAATTGTAATTTTGTGGTGAATGCAAACCTTCAAGGGATGCCTTTCAATACTTAGTGTCAGCAAGAAAACTCATTATTTTTATAAGTGCTTGATAAGAAAGCGTCAAGTGCAAGGCTTGCGATGACTGAAAAACAGGAGTTTACTTTTCGTAAATGACTGTTTTGAAGGCAAGCATAACAGTCTACCCCGCCTCTTCGCGGGGCAGCAATTGGCGTTTTCTTGCAAGCACTACTTAGTGCATGCAGGAAAACTACCTTTTCACAATTCAACTTAAAGCAAAGAATGCTATGACTCCCAACA
>RECE01000135.1 GCA_007694165.1 Bacteroidota bacterium | reverse complement strand
TTTAAGCAGATTATTAAATTCCTCCAATCCACCAAAATGTTCAATTACACCTAAGTAAACATTTTTACCACGCAGAGGAAAATCCTGGATAGTCACTTCATTATGAAAGCCTTTGGATATAAGCTCACGAGAAGTATGCTCAGGGGGGGCAATGTTCTTCTCTTCAAAATACAGGTGTAGTGTCTCTGACTCCTTTGTGGTTTTATGCAAATCAAAATGCTCAACAAGCATCTCGGGCAAAACCAACTTTAATAAATCTAAATAATTCTCCAAGGCTTCCTTTTTAAATCAAATATCCTCCTTTTTTTTCAACTAGCTCCCAACTTTTTGCACTGACCCAGAAAAGTTGCTTCCCAAATCCAATAGAAAAATGATTACCGGAGGTTTTTGTTGAAAAAATCTTCAAAATTTGTGCCTTGGTTTCTGTAACCCAAAAAATTCATGTAATTTTAACGGCTTGTTGTAAAAAAGCGTGTTACTTGCTTTTACACAGGGGTCTTGCTTTACCAAATCAAAATTACAAATATTGTTTTCTTGTTTATGTCGGACAGGGCATGGGCAGGTATTTTTGTAACTCAGTAAAGCTGACACAGGAAATAAAGGATTTATTAATTTTAAAAAAAAAGGATGAAAACCAGACCACGATTAAGCTTTTGGCAAATCTGGAACATGAGTTTCGGCTTTCTTGGAATTCAGTTTGGATTTGCACTTCAAAATGCTAATGTCAGCAGAATTTTTGAGACCCTGGGTGCACAGGTCGAAGCCATACCCATACTATGGATTGCAGCACCTGTTACAGGATTGATTGTTCAGCCCATTGTGGGTTATATGAGCGACAATACCTGGACAAGATTGGGCCGGCGAAGGCCATTTTTTCTTTTCGGAGCCATTGGAGCATCCGTTGCATTGGTTTTACTTCCTACAGCTCCTTTATTATGGATTGCGGTAGGTATTTTTTGGATTTTGGGTGCCAGCATCGATATGTGTATGGAACCTTTCAGAGCCTTTGTAGGCGACATGCTGCCACCTGAGCAAAGAAACAGGGGTTTTGCCATGCAAAGCTTTTTTATCGGAACCGGTTCTGTGGTAGCTTCTATCTTGCCCTGGTTCCTTACCAATGTTCTCAGTGTAGCCAACATTTCGCCTGATGGCAAGGTGCCTCCTTCTGTTACCATCTCTTTCCTGATTGGGGGTATCGTGTTTCTTGCCGCTATTATCATTACCGTAACCCGCACCCGGGAGTATACGCCCGAACAGCTCAGGGAGTTTGAAGAGCTTGAAAAGGGAGCTGAAAGAGTTAAAGAAGACCATAAATCAAGTGAAATTTTACCCTATCACCGTTTCAGCAATCCTTCCATATACTGGATTTTACTGGGTATTGTGCTTACTTTTCTTGTACACCGTTACGAGTTCATTCGCAGCGATTTGTATATTCTTACCTTTGGTTTTATCATCTTCGGAATTATTCAGTTTATAGGGGGTCATCTTATCAAAAGAAACAAAACTGACAATGGATTCGTTATCGTACTCAACGACTTGTATCGGATGCCTAAAACCATGGGGCAGCTTGCCGTTGTGCAGTTCTTTTCCTGGGTAGGCCTTTTTACCCTCTGGACTTTTGCTACCCCGGGGATTACAAGCCATCATTACGATATGAAAATGTCGGGCGAAAAAATTACTGCCCTTATCAGTTCTGTAGAAATGATTGATTTTGCCGCGGCTGATGAGGAGTTTAGCGATCGCGCCCTTTCCATTGGCAAAGATCTGGATTTTTACAAAGAACAACTTGCCGGTGGGAAAGACCAGGTTGTGGTATCTATGCGTGTAGTCAGGTTTTTTCAACGTTTTAAAAGTGAACTTTCTGTTTCTGCTGAAGTAGAGCAAAAACTACTCAGTGTTGAGCAGGAGTATAACCGGGGAGCCAACTGGGTAGGATTCTCTTTTGCCATTTACAATGGTGTTGCCGCGATTTTTGCTTTTCTGATTCCTTTCCTGGCCAAATGGACCAATCGCAGGTATACGCATGCCATGGCACTTACTATGGGCGCACTGGGTTATATTTCCGTACTTCTGGTGCCCAACCCTACATGGCTTATTGCATCTATGGTAGGTGTAGGCATCGCCTGGGCAAGCATTCTTGCCATGCCTTATGCAATTCTTACCGGTTCGTTGCCCTCTCATAAAATGGGAACCTACATGGGGTTGTTTAACATATTCATCGTAATGCCCCAGATATTTGCTGCAAGTGTGCTGGGTTCATTTATCAGCATTGTCGCCAAAGGACAACCCATTTTCGGACTTGTGTTCGGCGGTGTTTCTTTGTTTATTGCTGCAATTATGATGATATTTGTAGTGCATGATCCTGATGAAGAGCTCATCAAGAAACGTTACCAGGAGCTTGATGCAGGGATTTAATACAACATTTGTTCTGTTAGAAAAAGCCATGTAATGCCTTGTTATTCAGCATTTTAATTGTACATGACAACTTCCATCAGTCCGCCCAGGCTTGAAAAGCAAGCTAAGCGTAATACTTAAAAATATTTTTGAATATATCTTGCATGAGCACTGCGCTCTCCTAAGGCGAATAACCGGCCGGAGTGCGCTTATAATTACCAGTTATTAAATGTGATTGTGATTGCTAATGCGGAATCCATTCAACAACGTATAAATACTATATCTAAAATGAAAAGAAGCAGCGGAATTTTATTACATATAACTTCCTTACCCGGTAAATATGGTATTGGTACCATGGGTCAGGAAGCCTTTAACTTTGTTAATTATCTGGTGGAATCCGGTCAAAAACTATGGCAGATTCTTCCCCTTGGGCATACCGGCTATGGGGATTCACCCTATCAGTGTTATTCGGCCTTTGCCGGAAACCCCTTGCTTATCGATCTTGACAAACTTGTTCAGGAGGGACTATTAAAAACCAACGATCTGCCCGACAACATCTATTTTGACGATGAAAACGTAGATTACGGAAAAGTGCATAATGTGAAATACCCCCTGTTGCATAAGGCTTATGAGAACCATACGAAAAATCCCAATCGCCTGAGAAGTGTCAAATTTGACAATTTTTGCCACAAAAATCATAAGTGGCTTGATGATTATGCATTCTTTATGGCATTGAAGAAACATTTCAAAGGTGTTGCCTGGACACAATGGGAGAATGATATCAAGTTTAAAAAGCCAGACTCGATAAATTATTATCGCGAGCATCTCAGTGACGATATCAACTATTACCGGTTTGTTCAGTTTTTGTTTTACAAGCAATGGCTCGAACTGAAAGCCTATGCCAATCTCAATGAGATAAAAATTATCGGCGATATTCCATTGTTTGTTGCCTTTGACAGCAGCGATGCATGGGCCCACCCTGATCTTTTCGACTTCGATGCACACCTCAACCCGATCAATGTTGCCGGAGTGCCACCGGATTATTTCAGCGAAACCGGTCAATTGTGGGGCAACCCGCTTTATAACTGGGAAAGGTTGAAAGAAACCGGCTATCAGTGGTGGATCGATCGTATTGAAGCCAGTTTTACCCTGTACGATACCCTGCGCATTGACCATTATCGTGGACTTGCTGCATACTGGGCGGTGCCCTTTGGTGAGGAAACTGCCATCAACGGCCAATGGATTGAGGCTCCCGGTGGAGAAATGATACAGACGGTGCTCGATGCATTGGGTGAATTGGATATTATTGCCGAAGACCTGGGGGTTATAACCCCTGATGTGGTTGAATTGAGAGAAAGATTCGGTTTCCCGGGTATGAAAATCATTCAGTTTGCCTTCGACTCAGGTGAAGAAAATGACTTTATGCCTCATACTTATGATAAGAACTTTGTGGTCTATACCGGAACCCACGACAATGATACCTCCCTGGGGCAATACAAGAGCAGCAGCGAAAAGGACAAGAAGCATATGTCGGAGTATTTCTGTGTGGATAAAAGTGACCCCGCATGGTCTTATGTAAAACTTGCCTGGTCTACAGTTGCGGATGTTGCCCTGGCACCCATGCAGGATTTTCTAAGGCTGGATACAGATGCCCGCATGAACTACCCGGGCAAAGCTTCAGGCAACTGGAGATGGCGGTATACCAAAGATAAACTTACTCCCGAGCTTGCGGAGGAACTCTTTAAAATAACCCGTCTTTACGGCAGGTAATGTTTTTCAATTGAGAAAAAGGAAAACAGCAGATCTGCTTTCACAAAACCTGTAGGGTGGATCTGCTGTTTCTAAAATATACCAAGGTTTTACAGATGACAGGAAATCATCTGACGCATGCAAAGACTAAACCGTGCGATTATCAATAACACATTAGAATTCTATCATTCTTAAATCATTTTATTAACAGGAAAAATCGGATTTTATGGGACAACTAAACATCGTAAATAGCGCACTTGATAAGCTCAATCAGTACAAAGACAAGAAGCATTTGCTTGTTGGGTTTGATGGGTTTGTTGACGAAATCATACACGTGGTAGGTCAAAGAAAAAATGAAAAGGAATATGACCGTATTTCTGATATCAAATCCTTTTCTGAAAGAATAGGGCAGGTTGCAGGGCTGAGTGCCAACATTGAACTTGTTCCTACGCAGGTAAAACTTGGCGGAAACGGACCCATTATGGCCAATGCAATCATTGCCCAGGGGCATGAGGTGAGCTATGTTGGTGCCATCGGAAAACATTTTATCCACCCCGTTTTCAGAGAGTTTGCCGATTCATGCCGCAAGGTGGTTTCTCTCACCGATCCGGGGCATACCGATGCGTTGGAGTTTTTCGACGGAAAAATTATGCTGGGTAAAATGCATACCATGGTTGAGGTGAGTTTTGAAAGCTTAATGGATAAGCTTTCGTTGCCGGAACTCAAAGAGCTGCTGGATGAAACGGACCTGATTGCCTTCACCAACTGGACCATGCTTTCCAACCTCAACGGAATCATCACCGAATTTGGCAAAATAATCAAAGGACTAAAGAAAAAGCCTCTCGTTTTTCTCGACCTGGCCGATCCTAAAAAGAGGACCCAGGGCGATATCCGCGAGGTTCTGCAAATCATATCTGAGATTCCTGCCGAAACCATTCTGAGTATGAACCTCAGTGAGTCTACCATTATCTCGCTGGCCCTGGGTATTAAAGAAGATGAGATACTCAGTCGTGCCATCCAAATCAGGCAGAAAATGGGAATTGCCGGTATTGTAATTCATCCTACCAATGGCGCTGCCATTTCTACTGAAAAGGAAAGCGCATGGGTTGACGGACCCTACACGGCAAAACCGAAACTTACCACCGGTGCCGGCGACAACTTCAATGCAGGATTTTGCAACGCCTGGCTGGCTGGAATGGAACCTTCCGAGTGCCTGGCTGTGGGAGTTTGCTCCTCCGGTTATTATGTAAGAAATGAAGGTTCTCCTTCAAGAGAAAATCTGCGGGAGTTTATGCAGAAATGGGTAGAGGCAGACCTGAAAGAAATCTGATTCGACATCATAAAACGCTGAAAAGAGAAAAAATAAATCAGTTTCTTTGGTGACGGGGCCACTTCCAGTGACCCCGCCACTAATCACTGTGGTGTGGTCTGACGACTTTCAGCTCGTCCGACCACTATCTTAGCTTTTTTCCGCTTAGCAGAGTCGCTGAGCAGAGCAAGTCAGGGTATGACTACAGTTCATGCCCTGACTAAAAATTCAAAGATATTCCTGCAGGTAGTACTCCCAAACTTTAATGTCGGCTTCTGACCAGTTGAGCTTCGGTATCTCCTCAGGCGCAAGCCATACAATTTTCTGGTGCTCCCCTGCAATTACAGGTGCTCCGTTGTAGCTGCAAACAAAAGGGTGCAGGCATATGGTTCTGTCCGGATAATGATGGGTAAATGCCGGTAAGGAAGCTGTTATGGTAATCCCAATGGCCAGTTCTTCCAGTATCTCCCTGCGTAAGCAAGTTTCTGAAGTTTCTCCTTTTTCAATTTTGCCTCCCGGGAATTCCCATTTCCCGGCATTGCTGGTATGCTGTCCTCTTTGTGCAGCCAGAACCTGGCCATTGCATTCGATAATAGCGCAGCTTACATGTATGGGAGAGGGGTTATTCATTGGGTTTCTCAGGATTTTCTTTTTTGGGATGGGCTTTTTTTGCAGGTTTTGTATTGAAATGGTTCATTGTCCTTTCTATACCGACGGTGCCGAAGCTGGTAATCAGGTCTGCACAGGTCTTTAGAAGGGGATTGATGACCTCCATCTCTTCGGGCTCCCATTTGCCCAGCACAAACTGCACCTGAGTGCCTTTGGGGAAGTCATTGCCAATGCCAAAGCGAAGGCGTGGGTATTGATTGGTGCCCAGTACCGATATAATACTCGATAACCCGTTATGCCCGCCATCATTTCCCTGGGCTTTTAATCTGAGGGTGCCAAGGGGCAGGGCCACATCATCTGTAATAACAAGGAGGCGGTCAATGTCAATTTTCTCCTTCGTCATCCAGTAATGAATGGCTTTTCCACTCAGATTCATATAGGTGCTGGGTTTAAGCAGGATAAAAGTTCTTCCTTTGAATCTGAACTGCGTGCGGTCGCCATAACGTCCCGGCTCAAAGGTTAGATCTTTGAGCCGTGCCACTTCATCCAGCACCATGAAGCCAATGTTGTGGCGTGTATTTTCATAATCCGGGCCAATGTTTCCAAGCCCCACAATAAGATATTTCACTTCTTCCGGTTGATTTTTTGATGGTTGAGCAGCTTTTGTGCCCCAAATTTTTCTAAAGAAAGCAGTAATCATTGAGTTTGTGCAAAAGACTGTATAACTGTTTGTTTAAAAGCAAACAAGGCATAAAGAAAAATCCTTATGCCTTGTTTAGTGTTTATAAGCGTTATTCAGGCTGGACTTTGCGAAAAAGTACAGTGGCTGAATCTATTCGGACTTCTCCTCAGAACCTTCAGCGCCTTCGCCTCCTTCAGCACCTTCAGTACCTTCAGTTTCTTCAGCTTCGTCGGTTTCTTCTTCACCCATACCCGCTCCTCTTGTCATTTTTACAATAATAACAACAGCATTGGCCGGATCAAGGAATTCAAGCCCCTTAACATTAACTTGATTGATTTTAACCGAATCATTAATGTTAAGTTTGGAAATGTTAATTTCAATGTTGTCAGGCAAAGCATCCATCAACCCTTTTACTCTTAACTTGCGTAACTTGGTAATAAGTTTACCCCCTTTGATAACACCGGGAGAAATGCCTACGACATTAATGGGAATGTCAATTTTGATAAGTTTGTCGGGGAAAACCTGCAGAAAGTCGCAGTGGATTACTTTCCCTGTTACAGGATGGAATTGTGCATCCTGTAAAATCACATCATACACCTTACCGTCGATATCTAGTTTGACAAGGCAGGATTCAGGTGTGAAAATAATGTCTTTAAATGCCAGTTCGGCCATAGAAAAGCTCACTTGCTCTTTACCACCGTAAAGCACACAGGGTACCAGGCCCTGGCGGCGCAAATTCTTAGCATCTTTTTTCCCTACGTTCTCTCTGGGAGAACCGCTCACAGATACTGATTTCATAGTTTGTTAATTTTAAAATGAATAAAGTGGAGTGCATTATGCAAAACCGGCTGCAAAGGTAATACTTTACAGCCGGCTTTTTAGTATATGGGCAAAATATTTTACAGAATGGTAGTAAACTGGAAATGTGAGCTTATGGACTCAAAATTGCTTACCCTTCTGATGACGTCAGCAAAGAGTTTTGCTGTGGATAATACGGTTATTTTTTCACACTCCTGCCGCAAGGGGATGGTATCGGTAATGATAAATTCATCAAAGGGACTTTTCGCAATTCTTTCCACGGCACTGCCTGAAAGAATAGGATGAGTACAAACTCCCCTTACGCTTCTGGCACCATTTTCCATCATCATCTGGGCTGCTTTGGTGATGGTTCCGCCTGTGTCAATGATATCATCCACCAAAACAACATCTTTGTCTTTCACATCACCAATCAATACCATCCGCTCTATTACATTGGCTTTTACTCTTTGTTTGTAGCAAACCACTATCTCGCAGTTCAAAAATTTGGCGTAGGCACCTGCTCTTCGGGTACCGCCTGTGTCGGGTGATGCCATTACCAGGTTGGGGAGGTTCAGGTTTTTAATATAAGGCACAAAAATAGAAGAAGCGTACATGTGGTCAACAGGAACATCAAAGAAGCCTTGAATCTGGTCTGCATGAAGGTCCATGGTAATTACCCTGCCTACTCCGGCAGCGGTGAGCAGGTTGGCAATTAATTTGGCACCTATGGGAACCCGGGGCTTGTCCTTGCGGTCCTGGCGGGCAAATCCAAAATAAGGGATTACAGCAACTACCTGTTTGGCCGAGGCACGCTTGGCCGCATCTACCATAAGAAGCAGTTCCATGAGGTTGTCTGAGGGAGCAAAAGTACTTTGAATGATAAAAACATCGCTACCCCTGACAGTTTCTTCAAAAGAGGGTTGAAATTCGCCATCACTGAACTTTTCAACAACTTCATTTCCAAGGGGTTTGCCGTACTCATCAGCAATTTGCTGCGACAGATAGCGGCTTGCCGTACCTGAAAATATATGTACTGTTGTAGACATGGGATTTTTTTTTGTGGGAAATGAAACAAAGATGGCGCAAAATTAGAAAATTAAAACTACTTAAAGGACTAATAAAAAAGGTAAAATTATTTTTTTTGTCAAATGGAATTAATATTTACCTTTGCACTCACAAAATGCTCATTGCTTTTTTTAAGCCCAGGTGGCGGAATTGGTAGACGCGCTGGTCTCAAACACCAGTGATAGCAATATCGTGCCGGTTCGATCCCGGCCCTGGGTACCAAATTCAAACTTAGCTCTCTGATTATCAGGGGGCTATTTTTGTTTTGGGGGCATGGTGGAGGGCAGATGTCAAAAGGCAGTTTTACTATAGACAAGGCAGGAGCCCCGTCAATGATACCGGTTAGGATTGCCATTGCTGTCATGGAGGAGATCAAGCCCGCCCAATACATAGAAAGTATCGGAAGCTCCATTCCGGTAAAGGCATCAGTATATGGCTGAATGAATTCCACCATCAGCAGGGCGTCGAATGGACTATTATCTAATCCTAACCGTTTGTCCATTTTATGAAAAACCCCCTTAAGATCAACATATCGTTGTCTCTTTCTTGCCGAATCTTTAAATTTCTTGTTAATTTTGGGATGCCATTAAAAAAACCAACCCTTAACCTTACCAATACTTGCATTTTGTATAGTATAAATTCAAATTTTAAAAGATGAACAAAAAAACTGGAATGAAAAGGATGATTTTCTTGTTTGCCTGGATTGTAGCTGTATCCTTGCAGACATTTGCTCAAAAGACTCCCGAGAGGGTTGAACCCCCTTTCTGGTGGACCGATATGCACCACAGTGAGTTACAGTTGCTGGTGCATGGTGAAAACATTGCACAAACAAGGGTGAAGATAGATCACCCCGGCGTGAAGCTTAAGGAGGTTATCTCCGTGGAAAGCCCCAATTACCTGTTTCTTTACCTCGACCTGGAGGATGCTATTGCGGGAAGTTTTGACATTAACTTTGAGGGTGGCCGGCGAAACACATATCGCTATACCTATGAGTTGAAACAGCGAAAGGAGAATGCCCGCTATCACCAGGGGTTTGATGCCTCTGATGCCATTTACCTGCTGATGCCCGATCGTTTTGCCAACGGAAACCCCGAACTGGATAATATGCCCGGAATGCTCGAGCGGGTTGACCGCACCAATCCTGATGCCAGACAAGGGGGCGATATCCAGGGAATTATCAACAACCTTGATCATATTGCAACCATGGGATTTACTGCCATCTGGGTTAATCCTGTGATGGAAAACAACCAGCCCCGCTGGTCCTATCATGGGTATGCCATAACAGACTTTTATAATGTGGATGCACGTTTTGGTGGAAACGAAGCTTTTGTGAAGCTGGTGGAGGAAGCTGAAACCAAAGGGATAAAGATTATCAAGGATAAGGTTTTTAACCACAGTGGAGATCGCCACTGGTGGATGAAAGACCTTCCTTCAAAGGACTGGTTGAACCAATGGGATGAGTTTACCCGGACTTCTTATCGTATGACCACCATTGTAGATCCACATTATGCCCGAAGTGATTACAAAATAATGATGGACGGGTGGTTTGATCACCATATGCCCGATCTGAATCAACGCAACCGTCTGCTGGCTGCTTACCTTATTCAGAATAGTGTTTGGTGGATTGAGTATACCGGCATTCACGGTATCCGAATGGATACGCAGCCCTATGCTGATAAAGATTTTATGGCTGACTGGGGGCGTTATGTAATGGATGAATATCCCAATTTCAATCTTGTGGGTGAGTCCTGGAGCGGAGTGCCTGCTTTAACCAGCTACTTCCAGGGAGGCAGAACACAGTATGACGGATATGATTCAAATATACCTTCCGTTTTTGATTTTTCTCTCTACGATGCCATTGGACAGGCATTCAATGAGGAACAAGGCTGGGGCAGCGGTATGATGCGGTTGTATAACAGTATTGCACAGGATTTTCTCTATGCCGACCCCTTCAACCTGGTAATATTTGGTGATAACCATGATACTGACAGGTTTCTCACACGAGTAGGCGATGACCTGGACAAACTGAAAATGGCCATCGCTTTTATTACCACCACCCGGGGTATTCCTCAGTTTTACACAGGGATTGAAACCCTCGAGTCGGCCTATGAACATGATGGGCATGGTAAGCTCAGGGTAACATTCCCCGGCGGCTGGGCCAACGACCCGGTAAATGCTTTTACCCGCGAAGGGCGGACAGACGATCAAAATGCAATTGTTGACCATATCAGTCTGCTGCTCAATTACCGCAAAAATAAAGAAGTGTTGCACTATGGGTGGTTAAGGCATTTTGTTCCGGAAAACAACATCTATACCTACTTCAGGTATAACGATGATGAAACCATCATGGTGGTATTAAACAACAACGACACAGAGATGCCGCTGCAAACCCGCCGGTTTAAAGAATCAACCCGGGGGTTTACCATCGCATACGACATTATTTCAGGCCGGTCATTCCCTGTTTCAGAGGAATGGACGTTGCCCGCCAATACTGCATTGGTGCTGGAATTGCGATAATTTTCTCCTAACCGAAATGAGCAGGGGCATGGGCATTTTTTTATGTCCATGCCCCTGTTGCTTTATTGTCGCCGCGGCTGCAGCTGGATTTTCTTTTTATGGGTTGTATCTCAGGAAGATTTTGGATAACTTTGATTAAAACTCAATTGTTATTCTAAAATCTTGTAATATGCATCAAAAAGTACACTTTTTATTTGCCTTGCTTGCATTTCTGTTTGTTTTGCCAGGCGCCAAAGCACAATACACCACACCCGGAAACAACCTCAGCCTCACCCTCCAGGACCTGGTGGGCATGTCGGGTGGAGTGGTTACTGAAACGGACGGCGATTTCTTTATCAACAGCACCCTTACCATCGCTTCCTCCGATACCCTTAAGATTTCTGAGCCAGAAACCATTCGCACAGCTGCCACCGTGCGCATTGAAATCATGGGAAAATTTATCTCTGACCCCGCAGAGGGGATGGTGGTTTTTACCGCACAGGATACAACCTCTTCTGCCGCCAATTTTCGCGGTTTTCGATTCGAAGATGCCGACCCGGCTGTGTTTCGCAATACAGTGGTGAAATACGGGGGCGGCATTCAATTGATTGCCACCGAAGCCCTGTTTGAACATTGCATAATGCGAAACAATGGGCATTCCAACGTTTCTGCTGCCATTACTTATAGCAACAGCAGTCCTGTTATCCGGTACAGCGAATTCAGAGAAAATTCACGTTCTGCCCTGGCATCAGGAGCCAATGTGCTGGGATCACCTCAAATCATGTTTAGTTCGTTTATTCATAATACCACCGAAAACAGCAACCGGCCGCAAATCAATTTGGGTCCAGGTGCTGCCGATACCATAAAAATAGTCGGCAACTATGTGGAAGGACTGTACACGGTTGTCGGAGGTATTGCCGTCAGCAACCTTTTGGGAGGAGGCAGTTCAAAGGTGCTCATAGCAGACAATGTTATTGTAAACAACCGCTACGGATATGCCCAGACTGGAAACAACATCAGTTCGGTGATCAGGGGAAATACCATCTTGGATAATGACATTCAGGGCAATCCCATGCAGGGGGGGAGTGGTCTGAATTTTAACGGAATTACCAACAATCATGCGACTGTTAGAGGCAACCTGGTTTCCGGAAACCTCTGGGGGGTTACTATTCAGAATACTGCTCAGCCCAACTTTGGAGATGCTGATGATCAGGGTGGCAATGTATTTTTTGATAATGGCAACAACAATCAGATATTTGCACTTTATAACAATACCCCCAATCCCATCAATGCCATCGGGAATTACTGGGGTGGAAATACGGACGAAGAAGCAGAACTATATATTATACATTTTCCCAACGATACTCTTTTGGGCTTGGTTACCTATCTGCCCATCATGCAACTGCATCCTCACGTAAACAGTTTTGCTTTCAGGGCAAATGACAATGAAGGTTTGCAGGAAGATCTGGTGGGAATCATCGACTCAGAGAATTACCTGATAACCGTGTTTGTGGATGCCGAAACAGATATTACACAGCTTATTCCTGATTTTTCTGTCGCATTGGGTGTGTTTGTAAGTCCTGACAGCAATGAACCCCAGGATTTTACCCAGGATGTGGAATACACACTTTCAGTACCACACGGCGACGAACAGGTCTGGACCGTTACATTGGTAACCGAAGAACCGGATCTCTTTTCTGTAATCTTTCAGGTGGCAGATGAAAACCAGACCTCCATTGATAATGCTGTCATTACCCTCAATGGTGATACCAATGATGCCGGCGATTATGTGTTTGAAGGTTTGATGCCCGGAACATATAATTATTCTGTGGCAGCACCCGGATTTATCCCTGCAGAAGGCACCGTTGAAATAACAGATGAAGATGTGGATGTTGAAATAACGCTGACACTGCTTACCTATCAGCTGACTTTTGTGATTACGGATGAAGATGGAGCCGCTGTTGAAGATGCTGTTATCTCCCTGGACGACCAAGAGTATCCTGCCGGTGAGTATGTGTTCGAGGGTCTTTTACCAGGAACGTATGATTATGCTGTGGCTGCTGATGGATATGAAACTGTTGTGGGAAGTGTGGAAGTTGTGGATGAGGATGTGGAAGAATCGGTAGTACTCACTTGGCTGCGTTATACACTGACCTTTGTGGTTACAGATGAACAAGGCGTTGAAGTGGAGAATGCCGTGATAGTGCTGGATGGTCAAGTATATGGACAGGGAATGTATGTTTTTGAAGATATGCTGCCAGGCATTTATGATTATACCGTGGAAGCTGAAGGATATCATACAGTTGCCGGAGCTGCAGAGATAGTTGATGAAGATGTGGAGGTGCTCATTGAATTGGTGATCATCGTATCTGTTAATGAATGGGACTATAATGCTTTTAGCCTGTACCCCAATCCGGCCTCTCATTATGTGATATTGCATAACTCTGCTGATGGCGCTGCTGAAATTCTTGTTACCGATCTCAATGGCAGCATTGTTATACAAACCCGAATGGGTAGCGGCGAAAAACAACTGAATGTGGAAGACCTGAAAGAGGGGATTTATATCATTCGTGTGGTTGCCGGTGATACAATTGTTGTAAGAAAATTGAGTGTGGTAAGGTAATTTTTCCTTTTTTCAGAAGTAAAATTGTGGTCTCAGGGTTGCTGAATTATTTTCGGCATCCTTGAGACCATGCTTTTTGAGGAGCATTTTGCATGCGATCGTTTATTAGTATTGGTGGGCGTGGCCTCAATCCGTTCGATTCATTTCCTGGTGAGTATGCGATATTCATGCAAGCTTCACTTGCCCATACTCCCCATGAGTTTTTCCGGTTTTACCCTTGCCAGCGGAGAGCCGGCCTTTGTAAAACTTTTTCGAAAAGTGCTTTTGTCCAGCCCTTCCCATTGCACCCTGGTAAATGTTTTTATGGCATCGACAGGCTCGAAGCCGGGTTCTTTGCAGGGGGTGGCGAATTTGATGTTGTGCGGGCATACCTGTTGGCATATGTCACAACCAAAAATGTAACCCTCTGTTTTGCCGGTAAATTCCTCCGGGATGGGATCTTTTAATTCAATGGTAAGGTAAGAAATGCAGCGTCTGGCGTCAATGCTGCCCGGGCTGGTTATGGCCCCGGTAGGGCATGCCTCCATGCAGCGGGTACATTTACCACAGAGATCCTTCTCAAAGGGAGTGTCGTAGGGAAGTTCGATATCGAGAATGATTTCAGCAAGGAAAAAATAGCTTCCTTTTCGGGGAATAATCAGGCAGGAGTTTTTTCCGGAGGCTCCCAGGCCACATTGTTGTGCCCAGTATCTTTCCATAACCGGCGCAGAATCGGTGAATACCCTTGCCGATTCTGAAGAGGTTTGTTCCCGGATAAACTCCAGCAGCGCATAAAGCTTCTTTTTGATTGTATGATGATAATCAATTCCGGCAGCATACTGAGAAACTTTGTAATGGGCTTCAGGATGCTGGTAATCTTTCTGATGATAATTCATGGCCAGGCAAATCACCGTTTTTGCTCCCGGCACCAGCAAGGTGGGGTCTGTTCTTTTTTCTTTGTGATTGGCCATGTAGTGCATCTGTCCGTGGTAGTTGTTTTTCAGCCATTGATCCAGATGCTTTTGATGGGTTTCATTGACACTTTGAGCAGGCGCAAAACCAACAGCATCAAAATTGAGCTCCAGTGCTTTTTCTTTGATGCGTTGAGCCAGTATGCTGTTATGGTGTTGCGGTTGGGTCATATCAGTCAAAAAGGGTACTCTGGGGCGGGTATTTAATGCGGCCCAGATGCTTGTAAGCCATGTCGGTAGCTTCTCTTCCCCTTGGAGTTCTCATGAGATATCCTTCCTGGATAAGAAAAGGCTCGTAAACTTCTTCTATGGTGCCCGGGTCTTCAGAAACAGCAGTGGCCAGGGTGGTGAGTCCGGCCGGGCCGCCCTTGAACTTGTCGATGAGGGTAAGCAAGAGCTTGTTATCCATCTCATCGAGACCGTTTTTGTCTACATTCAATGCATCCAGTCCGTAGAGAGCAATTTCCATATCAATGGTTCCGTTTCCTTTCACCTGGGCAAAATCCCTTACCCTGCGCAAGAGTGCATTGGCAATACGCGGTGTGCCGCGGCTTCGTCGGGCAATCTCCATCGCGGCATCATCGGCTATTTCAACGTTGATGATGGAGGCCGATCGTTTGATAATGCGATTGATAAGCGCGGCATCATAATAGTTGAGCCTTGCATTGATGCCAAAGCGTGCACGCAGGGGTGAGGTGAGCAGCCCCGACCGTGTGGTAGCCCCGATAAGGGTAAAGGGGCTAAGGGTAATCTGGATGCTGCGGGCATTGGGCCCGGTTTCAATCATGATATCGATTTTGTAATCTTCCATGGCTGAATACAGATACTCTTCTACTACCGGGCTGAGCCTGTGTATTTCATCAATAAAAAGCACATCGTTCTCCTCCAGGTTGGTAAGGAGTCCTGCCAGATCCCCGGGTTTGTCCAGCACCGGGCCCGATGTTATTTTGAGCCCTACCCCCATTTCGTTGGCAATGATATGTGCCAGGGTGGTTTTCCCAAGACCGGGAGGGCCGTGAAAAAGCACATGGTCAAGGGCTTCGCCACGCTGCCGGGCAGCATGCACAAAAACCCGAAGGTTCTCAATGGTTTTTTCCTGTCCGGTAAAACTTGAGAAGCTGTCGGGGCGTAACGCCTTCTCATACTCCTTCTCTACCTTGTTCATGCGACCAGGATCCGGGTCAAGTATTTCGTTTTTTGTCATTCAAATACTACCTTTCATTTATAGGTTTTGGCAGGGGGCTCCTAACAAATAACAAAGAAATCTCTTTCAATTCCCTGCATCACAAAATTAAGCTTTTAGAATGGATAATTTATTCGGAGCATAAATCCTTTGAACCTCTTCGCCGTTTCACTTGTTTTAACTCTTGTCATACCGTTTTATGTTTCTGTCTAACTTTTTTAGGATTCAGGTAAAACGATTGCAATTTTTTCCTATATTTATATATTGAAATTGAATAAAAACATTTAAACCGGATTGTTATGAGTGAAATTGTAGTAGCCATAGATTTTTCTTCCTGCTCGGTAAATGCCACCAGAACGGCAGTAATATTTGCGAATGCTTTTGATGCCAATATTACACTTGTGCATGTATGCAAGCCCTGTAGCGACGAGTCAGTATATCCCGACACACAAGACATTCACTATAAGGAGGCAGAAAAAAGACTGAAAGATATGATCAGTGATTTTGGCCCTCTGATGAAAAAGGAAATGCGCTTTCGCATTCGCAAAGGAAAAGTGTATTCCGAGATAGTCAATGAAGCCAAATACAATGATGCTGTGATGCTGATTGCCGGAACCCATGGCATATCAGGCTTTGAAGAATACTTCATCGGCAGCAATGCCTACAGGCTGGTTTCTCTTTCGCCTTCACCCATGGTGTCTATCAGAACCATGTTCCAGAAAAGGGAAATCAAGAAAATATTGTTTCCCATTGACTCATCGCGCGATACCCGGCAAAAAACCAATTTTGCTGCCGAAGTGGCACAAAAGCTCAACGCAGAAGTTCGTGTACTGGGTGTTTATGACACAGGCATAAAGGAAATCAGAAAGAAAATCAAAAACTATACGCATCAGGTGATGAAGTATTTCGAAAAGAACGGTATCAAATCTTCTATAGATTATGCCGAAGGGAAGAAGGCTTCAGGAATAATCCTGGATTATATCAACATCCATGATTTTGACATGGTGGTAATGATGAGCGACAAAGACAGCAGCACCATGATCATTGGCAACGAAGCCCAGAGAGTAATCAACCACTCTCCTGTACCCGTGCTGAGTATACATCCCAAAGAAACCTCCAGTTCCTCCATTTCGCTCAGTGGAAGTGGTTGATAGGGATCAAGACAAATAAGATTCAGTGTTATAAAAAAGAAGAGGCTTGTTGGATAAACAGCCTCTTCTTTTTTCAATACCATAGAGCACTGAGAGTGTCCTTTGGTTACCAGGGGATGAGCCTCAGGCCCGGTATGCTGGCGTTGATGCAGTTGACGTTAGTATCCAAAAACCTGCTCCAGGGTAAGAAAGTGAACCTTCCCATACTCTTCAAGCGCTTCAATGTCCAGCTCATCCTGTTTACCCAAAACAAGAATGGCATAATTGCTGTCTTTCACATACGCATTGTGAAACTCCTGGATGGTATTGAATTCCATTTTGGGAACCTCTTCATACATTTTTCTGCGAATATCATAATCCCGTCCCATTCTTTTCGCCGTTTCATAATTGAACAACACCCCGGTTCGGGTGATCCTTTCGGTGTTGATTCTTTCAATAATGGATTCGCGTGCCGTATGGAAGGAGTTTTCTGATACAGGCATGTCTTCCAGCAGATTGCTCATCCCCTGCATGGCATCTGAAAGTTTGTCGCTCTGGGTGCCGATAAATGTATAGATATAATGACTCCTGTCAGGTCTGGAAGGGGTTGTGTAGAATGCAAACGCGCTGTAAGCGAGTCCTTTGGCTTCACGCAATTCCTGGAAAACAATGGCCGACATACCTGTTCCGAAATAAGAATTGAAAAGATTGACCGTGGGGATTTTCTCTTCCTGGTAATCAGATGCCTTTGATAGCATCATCAGGTCTACCTGTGTCATGTCAAAATCTACCACAAACACCTCGGTCTGGTTTCTTTCCACTTCTGTAAATGCCACTTCTTCGGGCAGGGGGCGGAGGGTTGGAGGAAGTTTGCGATGTTTTTCCAGAAGCGAGATCAATTCCTGTGGCTGATGCGTTCCGTAATAGAGCACCCTGTGTTCATAGCCGGTAAGATTGTGAATGCGGTCAATGAGCTCATCGCTGGTTACTGCCATCAGTTCCTCTTCCGATAATATATTCTTCAAAGGAGATTGCTCTCCGTACATGGCATAGTCAAACATGGCAGTGCGCAAAATGTAGTTTTTGTTCAGCTTGTTGTTTTCCCGCTGACGCAAAATGTCTCTTTTCAGGTTTTCAAGGGCCTGATCATTGGCTGTTGCTTCGTTGAGCAATTCCTCGAAAAGTTTCAGTCCAGCCTCCATGTTTTCACTTAAACCACTTAAGAATACATACACCTGTTCGTTGGAATTGAAAACATTGAAGTTGGTTCCTGTGCGGTAAAATTGTTGTTTGACCTCCTCAGGCGAGTACTTATCAGTACCCAGGTATTCCAGGTAACGGATGGCAAGACCCAGTTTCTGGTCATGGTTGTTGCCCATGTCGAAGAGATAATAAAGGGTAAAGGTCTCATCCTCCACATTGCGGTTGTAATACAGGGGGATATTGCCATGAATGGAATACTCAGAAATGTCATTTTTGTAATCCAGGAAAACCGGTTCGATGGATTCCACCTCCATTTGGGATATTTTTCCGAAGAAATCACTCTGGTGGTCGCGATTGAGGACAACAGGAGTGATAAGTGGTTTGTCAAGCTTGATGATGCTTTCATCTGTCCCTTTTCGTTTGTAAACCACTGCGTAGTTATTATCCAGGTATGCATTGGCAAAAGCAACAATGTCTTCTTTGGTGATTTTTTCCCATCTGTTGAAACGATCTACATAGGTTTCCAGGTCAACACCACTGGTGAAAGCATTTACCAGGGTTCGGGTACGTCCGTTATTGCTTTGCATGGTTCTTATTTCACTAAGTTTCATGTCGTTGATTACAGCTTCCGGAAGCCAGTCAGGGAAATTTCCTGTTTTAAGATTTTCTACTTCAGCCAGCAAAATATCCCTTACCTCTTCCAGGGTTTGGCCTGATTTGGGGGTGGCGGAAATTTGAAGCGAACTGTAATCCTCTTTAGAATGGGTAAAGGCACCTGCTCTGAGTACAGTCTGGGCCTGGTTAACATTGATATCAATAAGGCCGGCCGTGCCATTGGAAAGGATTCCCGACATGAGGCTCACGATATCAGCTTCTCTTGAAGTAACTCCGGGCAAGCGCCATCCTATACGAATGGTTTCTGCACTGGGGCCAAAAACCTCAGCAACAAAGGGGCCGTTTTGTGGAGGATTATTGTCGTAGGTAAAAGCAGGAACGTCGCCTGGCTCAAAATGACCGAAGTGGTTGTCAATTTTTACGATGAGCTCATCGGGATCGAAGTCACCCGAGATAATGATGGCCATGTTGTTGGGCACATAATAGGTGTTGTAAAAATCGCGGATATTTCTGATGGAGGGATTTTTCAAATGCTCCTGGGAGCCTAAGGTCGTTTGTGTTCCGTAGGTGTGGTCGGGGTAGAGTATCTCATACAACTTATCAAATACTTTGCGGCCATCATTGTCAAGGCTCATGTTTTTCTCTTCGTAAACGGTCTCCAGCTCCGTATGGAAAAGCCTGAAAATCGGGTTGCGGAAACGTTCAGATTCGATGGTAAGCCAGCGTTCAAGCTGATTGGCTGGAACATCATTGATATACACTGTTTGTTCCACGCTGGTGTAGGCATTGGTGCCCCGTGCCCCAATTAATGAAAGCATTCTGTCGTATTCGTTGGGGATGGCATACTTTGATGCTTCGTACGAAACAGAGTCTATTACCCTGTAAATGGCAGATCTTTCTGCCTCATCTTCTGTACGACGATGTACTTCGAACAAACTGTCAATCTTGTTGAGGTAAACTTTTTCTTTTTCCCAGTCAAGACTTCCAAATCTGTCGGTACCCTTAAACATAAGATGTTCAAGATAGTGAGCCAGACCTGTATCCTCATGCGGGTCATGTTTACTCCCTGCTCTTACTGCAATGGAAGTATGCACTCTGGGTTCATTTTCATAAACGGTCAGATAAACTTTCAGTCCATTGTCCAGTTCATAGATGCGCGTGTTCATAGGATCACCGGGAACGGTGGTGTAGGAATAGCTGCCTGCTACCGCTAAAAACGGCAGCAAAAGGGTCGTCAGGATAAATAGAAGTTTCCCGATTGTGTTTCTTGAATGTTTCATACTTGACTGGTTTTTTGGGTTTTGATACTATAACAACGGGTAAAGTTAAAGCATGTGTTTGGATTGAATTAAACAGGAAGAAGTATTAACAATAATTAACGTTATACCATATGTACACTTCATTGAAGATTATTTGTTAGCTTTGTGGGTGTTCCCATCATTTACAATGGTGAAATGCACAAGAGCACCGCTCGCCTGCAACAGATAATCAACCGGGAGGAGTGAGTCCCTTGTTACCCATTTAAAAGTATTAACTTTAAGTATTGTATTGTAAATGGGTTTGTCCGCATAAGCGGCACAGGTTTTCCGGAACCCAAATCAAATATAGTCGAAAAAAATGAGTTTCAGTTTTCCGGCATCACAGATTTTTGAGATTTCTGGTGAAGAGCAGTTTAATGATATGGCTCTAAAGGTATTTCAACACCAGCACTTCCACAACAAGGTTTACCGGCAGTTTTGTCAGGCTCTCAAATGTCCGGTTGATTCGCTTCAACATTACTCACAAATACCTTTTCTTCCCATTGAGTTTTTCAAACAACACGCGGTGATTTGTGGAGATAGTTTGCCTGAACTTGTATTCACAAGCAGCGGTACTACCGGAAGTCAGACAAGCCGTCATTATGTGAGGAGTTCTGAAATTTACCATGAAAGCTTTACCAAAGCATTTCGTCTGTTTTTCGGAAATCCTGAGGAGTATCATATTCTGGCACTGCTGCCGGGGTATCTTGAAAGATCAGGTTCATCACTTATCTATATGGCGGATGAGCTGATACGGCAGAGCAGGAGTTTGCACAGCGGTTTTTACCTTAATGATTTGGGCAAGCTGAAAGAAAAAATCATTTCCCTGCGATCCGATCCGCGAAAGGTGTTGTTGCTGGGTGTAAGTTTTGCCTTGCTGGATATGGCTGAATGCTTTCCTGTGCAACATCCCGGACTTATGGTAATGGAGACCGGAGGGATGAAAGGCAGAAGGAAGGAGCTGGTTCGTGAAGAACTTCACGGAATACTAAATCAAGCCTTTGGTACCGACAAGATTTTTTCTGAGTATGGAATGACCGAGCTGCTTTCTCAGGCTTATTCAGATGGAAAGGGCCTGTTTGCTGCTCCGCCATGGATGAAGATACTGATTCGCGAGCCCAACGATCCTCTTTCTGTCAGCACCGCAAACGTATCGGGTGGTATCAATGTAATCGATCTCGCCAATGTCTATTCCTGCTCTTTTATTGCTACCCAGGATCTTGGAAAAATACACGAAGATGGAAGATTTGAAGTTTCCGGCAGGTTTGACAGCAGTGATGTAAGGGGGTGTAATTTGATGATATCCTGATTTTTTTGTAAAACTGTTGATCTGATTTGGCTCTTTTACTCAAGATATTTTGCCTATTTTTGGAAACTGTTAAAAAAACTTATATACGATGCAGAAACTCACTACTCATAGAACCGGAAGAATTTTACTTGCCGGCATGCTTTTGAGTATTGTTGTGGCTTTTTTGCTGGTTTTCTGGACCCGGACATCCAATAATTATCCCAAAGCAATTGATGGAATTCTGGATGTAGAGAATTTGTTTTCACAAAAACAGTTTTCGCTTTACCTTGATGGAGAGTGGGAGTTTTATCCCAACCAGCTGATTCCCCCTTCAGAAATATCTTTGCACACGACTGATTTCAATATGAAGTCTCCCGCTTTCTGGCAAAATGATCTGACAGGAGAAAGAATCCATTATGCAACCTACAGACTGCGTGTAGTAAACCATAACCTGCCTTCGGTATTCAGCATCAGGAACCAACAAATATTCAGTGCTTTTACCTTGTTTCTCAACGGGTCAGAAGTGCTTGCCAACGGAAAGGTTGCAACCAGCAGGGCAGAAGAAGAACCCAGCTATCATCCAAAAACAGTAAGTGTGTATTCAGATGCGGATACCCTTGAGTTTGTTTTGCATGTTTCCAATCATAATTATCGCGAAGGAGGTATTTTCGAATCCATCATAATCGGTCAGGTTTCAAGCTTGCTTAAAAACAATCTTGCCCGCTCCGGCTTTGACTTTTTCCTTGCCGGAAGTTTGCTTATCATGGCCATTTATTATTTTGGGTTGTTTTTCGTCCTTCGAAAAGAAAAATCATCACTGTATTTCAGTATTTTTATATTTATATCCATCATCAGGCTGCTGGTTACGGGCCAGCGATTGCTGCTTTTCGTTTTTCCTGCCATGTCGTGGGAAGGCATGCTCAGGCTGGAATACGGTTCCTTTTATCTGGCGCCCGTGTTTTTTATCCTTTTCTTCAATGCAGTCTTTCGGGAGGAGGTCAAGATCTACATTGTCAATATTGTGATGGCTGTTTCGGGTTTTTTCACCCTGTTGGTGCTGATTACACCGGTAAGTTTCTTTTCTGCTACCTTGCCCTATTACCAGGTATATGCCAGCATACTGGGCGTGGCTTTAATCATCTGGATAGCCAAAGCCCGCAGGGATGGCAAAGAAGGTGCATTTGTGCTGCTTCTGGGGATTGTCATACTTTTTATCAGTCTTTTGCACGATATGTTTTATGCCTATGGAAGCTATAGGGGAAGTGAAATATTTCCCGTGGGATTGTTTTTGTTTATTCTTTGTCAGTCTTATGTTTTATCCATCAGGTTCTCGTTGCTTAATAAAGAAAATCAGAACCTGTGGGATGAGCTGGATTATAAAAATCAACACCTGGAGCAGCTGGTTAGGGCAAGAACCCAGGAATTGCTTGAGCAGAAAAAAATGCTGGAAAAAACCAATCTTGAACTGGAGCATCAAAAGGAAACGATGATAGATCAGGGGCAGACCCTTGAGTTTATCAATGAGTTACTTGAAAAAGAGAAAGAAAAGACGGACAAATTGCTGCTGAACGTCTTACCCAGCCATATTGCCGATGAGTTGAGAGTGCATGGCAAGTCACTGGCTCACAGTTACCCACAGGTGAGTGTCTTGTTTGTAGACTTCGTGAAATTTTCTGAGCTGTCTGAATCCATCCCTCCCGCCGAACTGCTGGAGGAACTGCATTTCTATTTTGCCAGCTTCGATGATATTGCCAAGAAGTATAACCTTGAAAAAATCAAAACTATTGGAGATGCTTACATGTGTGCAGGCGGACTTCATGAACAGGCCAGCGATAACGACGTGAGCAATACGGTTATGGCTGCTTTGGAAATTAAAATGTTTATCATTGCCCTTAAAGAAGAAAAGCAAACTACCAGTGAACCCTGGTTTGATTGCCGAATCGGCATTCATACCGGACCTGTTATTGCAGGAGTTGTGGGTAAAACCAAATTCTCCTTTGACATCTGGGGACCCACTGTTAATATTGCCAAACGAATGGAAGCTGCCTGCGAGACCAACAAGGTAAATGTTTCTGAATTTACCTGGAAATATATTCGCGATGATTTCGAATGTGTGTCAAGGGGGATAATCTCCATGAAGCATAAGCGTAACATGCAGATGTTTTATGTGGAAGGTGTGATTGGGAAATAGGATGCACGGATAATCAGGGCAAAACAGAATAATAGTAAAGTCCTCCTGCCATCAGCAAACCTATCCCGCCAACAAACTCCATAGTTCTGCCAAAGCTTTCCCTGAACTGCAAGCCATAGAGCAATCCACTAAAAGAGATAAACAATACCATCAAAGCCAGCGTCCAGGCAAAACGCGCCAGGCTCAACTCCATAAACCTTACAGCTACCCCTGCAAACAGCATGTTCATTCCCAGGGCGAAAGCCATGGCAAATATTACCGGCAAAAGGTTGATGTCATATACTTTCTCATCGGCTTTCTTTTTCCAGGCGTGAATGATCATTCTCAATCCGGTAATCATCAGCATGATAAGCACAACCCATTCACCTCCTCCTTCGGAGCGCCGGGCAAGCACCCCGGCCGAATAATATCCCCCCACAAACAGCACTGCGGCCAAAAGAGAGAAAATAACGGCCGTCTTAAGCGGGGTGCCGGGTTTGATTCCAGGGCCAAAACGCGCATTGCTCAGGCTTATGGAAAAATAACTCATGGCCAGCAAAAGGGGCAGAATAAATACATACATGTTAACAATAGCACTCATCTCTTAAAACTTTAGGGCAATACTGTCGGGTTTGAGTAAAGAAAGGATTTTTTCCAGCCCTTCGGCGTCGGCCTGGTCAAAAGAATTCAGGTCTTTGCTGTCCACGTCAAGCACTCCGATAATTTCTCCTTTTGAATTTTTCAAAGGTACAACTATTTCGCTGTTGCTGCGGCTGTCGCAGGCTATATGTCCGGGAAACTGGTGAACATCCGGTACAACAATGGTTTTTTTCTCATTGATAGCAGCCCAGCAAACGCCGTTGTTTTTGGCCAGCAACTGACAGGCTACAGGTCCCTGGTAGGGGCCGGCAATGAGCTCACCGTCATCCAGCAGGTAAAAACCACACCAGAAGAAGTATTCCATCTTGTGGTGCAAAACGGCAGTTACGGTGGCCAATTTTGATAAGTTATTGCCCGGCTTTTCAAGCAAAGTTTTCAATTGATCGTAAATGCGGTTATATCTTCCTTCTTTTCTTTTGAAATCCATGATTATTATATTGTTTTTAATAGTGTCCGGTAAAATTTTAAAATTTAAAATTGTTGAAGATAGACCTCTCACTACGTTCGAGGAGACAGATAGTTAGGTTCGCTGGGGGTGGGGGGGGGGGGGGGGGGGGGGGGGGGGG
>RECE01000310.1 GCA_007694165.1 Bacteroidota bacterium | reverse complement strand
GTAACTTCGGATGACCAGGCCAAACTCATCAAATTCAATAACGTTGCTTTTGAAGGGATTGATGCAGGAGAAGTGTTTACCGGCGGACAAAACTACACTCTGACCGATGGAGAAAACACCTTTGTGCTCAGGACAATGTTCTGGGATGAAGATTACATAGGGATGGAGATACCTCACGGAGCCGTAAATATTACCGGTGTGGTAACCCAGTTTCACGATAATATGCAAATCACCCCGCGTTTTGCTGCGGATATTGAAGCGTATTCCGAACCATGTTCTCCCCCCGACTGGACACCGGTTTCCGGTTTGCAATACAACATGCAGGTGGCAGCTCATCTCTACCTGTACGATCAGATATCCTTCAATCCCAATGACATTCTGGGTGCATTCGTAGATGGCGAATGCCGGGGTGTGGCATCACCCGATACCAATCAGAACGGTCTGGTATTTCTTACCATTGGTTCCAATAGTGTTTCCGGCGAAACCGTAGAACTGGTCATCTGGGATTCTGAAAATTGTGAGCCCTGCCCAACCTGGCAGACGCTTACCTTCGAACACCTGCAGCAGGTGGGTACTCCTTCCGATCCATACATTGCAGAATGCAGGGGTTTTATGGAGTTTAATACACCTATGGGTCAGGGTTTTACATGGTTCAGTATGAATGTGGATCCCGGCAACATGCACCTGAATACAATGCTTCACAGCCTTACCCCCTGCGAAAATGACCGCGTGATAGGGCAGACCACTTATGCCCTGTATCATAACAATCAATGGATGGGAAGCCTGCAGGAGATTGACCCCGAGCGCATGTATATCATGGAATTGTGCAGCGCGCAGGATCTTCATGTGCTGGGAGCACCAGTAGCCTCATCGCCCCTTAGCCTCGGTGCAGGTTTTACCTGGCTGGGATACATCCCGTGGGATTGCCTGCCTTTGAATACTGCCCTGACAGATCTTTCACCCCAACCGGAAAACAATGACCGGGTGATCGGACAAACCTCATATGCTCTGTACCATAACGGAAGCTGGATGGGGAGTCTCACCCAGATGTGCCCCGGAAAAGGCTATGTAATAGATCTGTCGAATGCTTCCACGCTGCAATATCCGGAAAGTTTTCGAAAAGCCAGCTGGGCAACAGCTGATGAATCATCAACCGCGCACACCATGGATCATGCACCATACATGCGGCATACCATGACGGTATTGGGGCAGTTGATCAATACCGAAGGAAATATCTCCCGCAATGAGAAGGATATTGTTTATGCACTGTGGGGTGATGAAAAGCGGGGAGGGGCAACTCCCATGTCGGAAAACAACGGACTGCTGTTCATGAATATCGCATCTGATCAATATGCCGGTGAACGCATCACCTTTGTTGCCTGGAGCGATGATCTGCAGCAATACGTGGCCATACGTGAGACGCTGACCTTTGAATCCCTGCAGGGAGTGGGAAACATGGAATCTCCCTTTGCTTTTACCATGGCCAAACCCCTGGGCAACGAAATCACAGGGTTAACCCACTGGGCTATTGGTGACGCTTTTCCCAACCCAACCTACGGAACGGTAAATATCCCCTATCTGCTGAGCGAGCCGGCCAAAGTGCATTTCAGGCTTTATACAGGCACCGGACAACTGGTTCACAGCATGGATCTGCAGCAGGAGATTGCAGGAGAACATTTACTGGTACTGGAAAAAGGTAAACTACCCAGGGGAGTATATCTTTACCAGGTTGTGCTTTCCAATGAAAGAAATTCTGTTCATAAAAACGGACTTCTGGTTGTAATGGAATAAAATGCCCATAGGTTTCTATGCCGGTTTTACTGTGCATTGAGCATAATGGAAAATTACTATGATTGTCCGCAATCTTGCCAGTAAAATTATATTGTCGCTTTTTGATTCAACAATTTCTATTGCCGTCGTGCTTTAGCCGACGGGTAAAGGAGTAAAAGAAAAAGACAGCGCTGAGTAAAAATCATGAGAGAAGAAAAACATTTGATGTCAGCGCAATTGCTACCCTGGGTTAATTGTTAATGGGACTAAAGTCCCGTCCTGGGATTGTGCACATTTAATCGGCAATTGAAAAGAGGACCGATCAGACAAAAGCAAACTAACTGGCAAGTTTGCGGATAATCATAATGGAAAATATATAAGTGCAAATTTAAATCGTTATAAAATGGAAAATATAATCAGCAACTCCGCGAGGTATCTGGCAAAGTGCCTGGTAGTAATCTTACCATTGATTTACACTGCAGCACATTGCGCACCCCCTGACTGGACCGCACTTCCCAACCTGCAGTACAATATGAATGTTACATCAAAACTTCTTCTGGAAGATGGTGTTTTTTCCTTCAATGAAAATGACCTTGTAGCGGGCTTTGTGGGCGATGAGTGCCGGGGGGTGGCATCACCCATCGAAGCATTCGACGGGTTGATCTTTCTCACCATCGGATCCAATGTGGCATCCGGTGAGCTTATTACCTTCAAAGCTTACCTGTCAGATAATGACATGATTGTAGACCTTGAGCAAACCCTGGTTTTCCAGAATCTGCAGCTGATTGGCTCTATAGAAGAACCGTTTGTCTTTTCATGGGATTCCGGGCCGTCCACAGGATTTGCTGTCGATCTGTCTGTGATTCTTGAGGGGCCTTTCTTGCCGGATCAGGATTTTCCCATGCATACCAATCTGCGCGACAACAATGTGATCCCCCTTGCCCAGCCTTTCGGGCCCGAACTGCCTTATTACGGCAACAGCAGCCCCGTTTGGTATTATACCGGCAGTGAGCAGGCAGCAAGCCTGCCGGCAGATGTGGTGGACTGGCTGCTGCTTGAACTGCGCGATGCTCCCGCAGCATCGCAGGCAAACGCCGGTACTGTTGTTGCCAGGCAGGCCGTTTGGTTGCGCAGCTCAGGTGAAGTGACCGGTGCAGATGGTGCTTTACCCCAGTTTGATGTACCCATTGAGCATGATCTCTTTGTTGTTATATACCATCGCAACCATCTTGCAATAATGTCTTCGGGCCCTTTATCGATGGTCGAAAACGTTTATTCATGGGACTTTACCCATGCACCGGATAAATCATATGCAGCACCCGAAAGATCTTCATATCAAAATGGCCAGAAAGATCTGGGGAACGGCACCTACGGCATGCACGGCGGCGATGGCGATGCCAATGGCCAGATACAAACCCAGGATAAGAATGAAGTCTGGAATCCACAGGCAGGAACAAGCGGGTACCTGCCCGGCGATTTCGATATGAACGGGCAGGTGCAAACCCAGGACAAAAACAATATCTGGAACCCCAACAGCGGACTTGCAACGCAGGTGCCCTGAATGGAGTATTTTTAGCGCCTGCTTTTCGCTCAACCCAAAGGGATAGTTTTTTGAAAACATAAAAAAGACTATGCCTATGGGGTAGCTTTTTTTTCTTACCCCTGACTGAGCATGGTATGGCCATTTGAAAAATCCCCATTTCGTAATTCTATGCGACCGGCAATCTGTCATGGAATTTTTGTAACTTTATATAAAGACACGCAGATAATCACCTGTGGTGCCGCAATACAGACAACAAAAAAAAATATTTTGCCGGGATGTAAACCCTGTTTACAACCTGTGTGGAAACTGAATATAGCTAAGAAAAAAATGATGTTTTTATACAACCGATTGGGAAAAGAGCAATTGCTTGAAAGATTGAAAAGAGAGGATTTTCGGCGGAAAACCCTCTCTTTTTACCGTTATGTTGAAATTGAAAATCCTCAGGAGTTCAGGGATAAACTGTATGTTGCATTTGATGATCTGAAGTGCCTGGGACGGATTTATGTGGCTCACGAGGGAATCAATGCGCAGATGAATGTACCCGGGCCCCGGGTAGGAGAATTTCTGGCCTTGCTGGAACGCATCCCTGAATTAAGACAGATGCCCCTGAAGTGGGCATTGGAGCAGCAGCAGGTGTCATTCCTGAAACTCAAAATCAAGGTTCGGGAAAAGATTGTAGCCGATGGTTTAAACGAGAAAGTTTTTGATACTACCAATGTGGGGCGCCATCTTTCACCGCTGGAATTTCATGAACTTAGTGCTCGCGAAGATGTGCTGGTGGTTGATATGCGCAACAATTATGAAAGCGAGGTTGGGCGGTTTGAAAACGCCATTTGTCCTGATGCTGACACCTTTCGGGAAGAAGTGGAGATGGTGGCAGAGCAACTTTCGGACGAAAAAGACAAAAAAATACTGCTGTATTGCACCGGAGGCGTTCGCTGCGAAAAGGCCAGCGCATGGTTGAGGCATCATGGCTTCAAAGATGTGAATCAGTTGCATGGAGGTATCATAGCCTATGCTGCTGAGATAAAGCAAATGGGTTTGCCTTCCCGGTTTATTGGCAAAAACTTCGTGTTTGATGAGCGGCTGGGCGAGCGCGTTACCCCCGATGTCATTGCTAAATGTCATACCTGCGGCACCCCATGCGATAACCACGACAATTGCCGATGGGACCCCTGCCACAAGCTTTTCATTCAGTGCGATGCATGCAAGGAATCTTTTGCCGGTTGTTGCAGCGATTCTTGCACCCAAAGCTATCTTTCCCAGTTACAAAACTCATCTTCAAAAAATTACCATTCCTCTTATGCTTCCTGAATCAACCAACAACTTCTGGACAGAATCCACCGACCCTTTGATGATTCTTGCTCCCATGGAAGATGTCACCGATACGGCTTTCCGTGAACTGGTAATGCGCATATCACAACCCGGAGCGCTGCATGTGGTGTATACCGAGTTTACTTCCACCGATGGTTTATGTCATCCCGTGGGCAGGGCAAGGGTGGAAGAGCGTTTGAAAGTATCACAAAGTGAACGTGAACTTCTGCGCAAACTCAACGTGAAAATTGTAGCGCAAATCTGGGGCAAAAACCCAGGAAAGTATGCTGAAGCGGTGAGATATATTACCGAAGAATACAACTTCGATGGAATTGATATTAATATGGGTTGCCCGGTTCGCAATGTGGTGGCCCAGGGCAGCTGTTCGGCCCTTATCGATAATGAATCCCTTGCCGGGGAAATTATTGCAGCCACCCGCGAATCAACAACCCTGCCCCTGAGCCTGAAAACGCGGCTGGGCGTTAAGAAAATCGATACCGAACGCTGGATTTCCTTTCTCTTGCAGCAACCCCTGGATGCCATTATTCTGCACGGACGCATCCAGAAGCAGATGTCGGAAGGGGAGGCCCGGTGGGACGAAATCGCCAAAGCCGTCCGGCTCAGAGATGCCATGGCTCCCCACATCAAATTGATTGGCAATGGCGATGTAGCGAGTATGGAAGATGCCAGGGAAAAGATGGAATTCTCCGGCGCTGACGGGGCCATGATAGGAAGAGGGATTTTTGCCAATCCATGGTTGTTCAATAGCGAAATCCGGGAAATTTCCACCCCGGAGAAACTTGAAACCCTGCTGCTGCATCTGGAGCTTTTTGAAAAGAACTGGGGGCACACAAAACCCTTTGTGATTTTGCGTAGGTTCTTTAAGATTTATCTCAGTGGTTTTCCCGGTGCCTCGGCCCTGCGATCGGCCATGATGGAAGTGAAAGGGTTTGATGAGGCAAGAGATATAATCGGGCGTTTTCTTATTTACAGCCGTTCTGCAGTTACCGAAGATATGGAGGTAAATAAATCTTGAAAAGGAACAAGATAGTTATGGCAAGCTTAAAAAAACAGCACATTGCATAAATAGCAGAAAATACTTTGATATCAACGGGAATGTTTCTATATTTGGAAACCAATTGAGAGAAGCTGACAAATATGGAAAAGCCCATTGAAGTAATATTCCTTAAACAAGCTGAAGAAACCTTGGTTGTGGCTACCCATGGTCTGATTAAAAAAACCAATAAGACA
>RECE01000222.1 GCA_007694165.1 Bacteroidota bacterium | reverse complement strand
GGTCTGGCCATCGAGGGTAAAGTCCTGTTTGATAATTTAAGCGTTGAAGTGCCGGCTGGTGGGCGGTTGCTTATCAAGGGGCCTTCCGGGACGGGCAAAACTACGCTGCTGCGCATGCTGCTGGGATTTGTGTTGCCCGACAAGGGAGATGTGTTAATTGACGGGGAGAAACTTACCGTGCACAATGTCTGGCAGCTAAGACAAAAAATGGCCTATGTAAGCCAGGATATCCAGCTGGGAATGGGGACGGCCGAAGGGTTTGCGAAAGAAATTCTGGGATTTCGGAACAATCGTTTTCTCAGCTACGACAGGGGGAAAGTGAAAACTTTGCTTGATGACTTTCAACTGGACAAAGAAACACTGGATAAAAAGCTGGAAGATTTGTCAGGAGGAGAGCTGCAGCGTTTTACCATTATTGTGACCCTGTTGCTCGACCGGAAAATCTTTTTGCTGGATGAGGTAACTTCTGCGCTTGATCAGCCCCTCAAAGAATTGATAGCAGATTATTTCAGCAACCTGAAAGATAAAACTCTTATCATTTCCTCTCACGACGCAGTATGGCACGAAATGAATTTCACCACTTTAAATCTTAGCAGCAATGGAAGCAGCTCCTGAAATAACCATTTTTCGGCTCATATTGGCTTTTGGACTGCTGATTGTTCCCATAGCTTTGTCGTTGTATATGCGACTGGGTATTGTTCAGCAGCTGCTGATTTCAGCCGGCAGGATGACCGGACAGCTGTTCCTGGTTTCCATAGTTCTCATCTTTCTCTTTCAATGGGACAATACGTGGCTCAATATTGCCTGGGTAGTGATGATGATATTCTTTGCATGCCTTTCGGCGATGGTCAACAGTAAACTTTCTTTCCGGTATTTCTTTGGGCCGGTGTTTATCTCCTATTTTCTGGGAACGGGCCTGGTGCTGTTGTTCTTCAATTCGGTAATCGTTAACTACAGCAATATCTTTTCAGCACGTCTGATGGTGGTAGTAGGAGGGATGCTGCTGGGTAACTCATTAAGCAGCACCATTATAGGGATATCCCATTTTTATGAGTCATTGAAAAAGGACAGGAAACGATATTTGTATTTGTTGTCATTGGGAGCCAGTCAGTCAGAGGCTTTGTTGCCCTTTTACCGCGATGCATTTCTTGCTGCCCTGAAGCCTTTCATGGCCGGCATGGCCACCATGGGGCTGGTGTCGTTGCCCGGAATGATGACGGGTCAGATACTGGGAGGTGCCAATCCTGAGACTGCCATCAAGTATCAGATTGCCATCGTGCTGGCTATTTTTACGGCTATTACCCTCAGTGTTGCATTGTCACTGTTTTTCAGTGCCCGTCGTGCTTTCAATCCCTATGGTATTCTGAAAGAAACCCTTTTCAGAGCATAAGACTATTGTTTTTTCAAAGCAGTGTTGCTTAATCCCTTTACCATTGGGTATTAAGGATCATTGTTGTCTGGAAAATTAGAATTAACAAACCAGTTGTAATATGAGATCCCTCCTGTATTCCGGATAAATTCTTAGTCAAAATCTTAACTGCCACTAAGACAGGTACTTAACGATTTGCACCTTGTAATAAGGGTGTCCCGTTTTTTTCTTTCTTCTGCTTTTTGCTTGATCAAAAAGCAGCAAAAAATCAAGGCTTCGGATATTTTAATGTGGGAATTATTTTATTAAATAGGCCACATTGAGCTCGCCCTCCGGGCTTCGGTTCCGACAAGTCTGAAGCTCACTTCGCTGGAAGTTTGAATGTTCCGCAAAACTAAATTATTGAGCTTTTATTATTGCTTACTGCTTTTGCGAAACTGCAAACTTCCCAAAAAGCTCCGTTTCGCTTCGACTTGTTACCGGAAAAAATCCAAGGCCGGAGAACGCATTGTACAATACTCGTTGCCATCTGACAGTAAGTAGGCGGAGGATGCAGTTTCTATTTTGAAACGGGTGTCCGATCCGGAAAACAGGAAATTAACAAGCCAGTTGTAACATGAGATCCCTCACTCCACTTTGTTACGTTCGGGATGACAGGCACTTAGGTTAGTGGAGGAGGGGGTTGGTGGCGGCGAAGCCGCCACAAACCCCCTCCTCAATAAAAACCCATGGATACCCTGTCATTTCGACCGAAGGGAGAAATCTCGTAAGTTTTACCGGACACCAATGATTCAGGATTGAAGTTATGGTTTTTGTATTTCCTCATACTACTATTGATTACTGCACCAGCAACTTATGTGTTTCCCTGAAATTCCCACCTTGTATCTGCAGCATATAGATGCCTGCCGGCAAATTCGTAATATTAATTTCTCCACTACCTTGCATAGTAAAGGATGATACTTTTTGACCTGCCACATTGCTGATAGTTACAGAGGTTTGCTGTCCGCCTTCCATAGAAATGGTAACCTTATCCGTTGCCGGATTTGGATACAGCGTAGCATGTTTATCTATTTTGCTTATTCCGGTTGGCATTACAAGGCCTGCCATGGTAGCTACAGAAGCCAGTATCGCCTGAGTGAATACCACAGCCTGTTCCTGGTTGTTGTAGCTGGGGCCGACCAGATCGTTTGAAGTGTGGATATAAGGGCTGTAATTGTTGGTATCTTCAAATGGGAAAATGCCCATGTATCCATTATTGTTAAAAGAGGTATGGTCGCTGTCGCCTCCGGTAAAGCTTGCCGGGATTATTTGAAAGTCGGGCAGATAAACAGAAACGATCTGGGTGTAAAAGTCAGCCAGTTCCTGAGCCGTTTCCGGGTATATGAGTGAAGTCACCATGGTTGTATTGCCAGGTTTAAGGTACCCGATCATATCCATGTTGAAATATCCCAGGATATCCTTCCCGCGCTGCGCACTGCGGCCTGCATAGGCTGCGCTGCCATACAAACCGTATTCCTCACCCGAAAAAGCACAGAAAACAATAGTTCTTTCAAAGTCATATTCACTGAGAATTCTGGCAATTTCCATTACGCCGGAGGTGCCCGATGCGTTATCGTCAGCTCCGGGAGCGTCTCCGCTGTATGAGTAAGAATCATAATGTCCTCCCAGTACGACATATTCCTGAGGATACATAGTACCGATATGGGTGGCTATTACATTGTCACTTGCCGGCCCATAGGGCATGGTAAAGTCCATCACTTCCACATCGAGTCCCCAGGTAAGAAAACGTTGTTTTATCCAGTTCTGTGCATCAATGCTTTGTGGCATATAGGCATCGCGCGTTCCGTAATGTTGCAGGTGCCATACCTGTTGGGTAATATATTCTCCGTTTACTTTTTCCAGAAGGGCAGCAATGTCAGGGTTTGCTTCCTTTGATTGGGAGTTACGAAAGTAAGGATGAGAGTCGGCTATTTGCGCTTCTCTTGAGAAAATGCGGACCATTCCATCATTTTTTGCCGGAGGCAGTTGTCCGTATTTTTTTTCGTTGGTGCGCACGATGAGAAAAAAATCTCCATCATGCAAAATGTCAGCCTGCATTGCAATGGATGCTTTGTAGCTGGCCTTATTTACACTGGCGTCGGTATACACCAGATAATAACTCATATTTTCTTGCCAGGGTTTTTCGTCGAGGGAAATGCTGTTCTGAGTTGAAGGATGGGATAGGGTGGCAATTGCAAATTCGTCTCTGAAAAAGTGCACTTTTACTTCAGGATTATTGAAAAGCTGCCGGGTCGCATCCAGGCTGTTGGTAGGAATCAGCACCAGCTCAGATGCCAATGACTGAATGATTAAAAAACTGCTTAGAAAGAGGATAAGAAGATTCTTCATTTGTAAAAGGTTTCTTTGGGTGATTTACTTTGTCTTTTGTGCATTTACCCGGCAAAGATAATTATGTTTAGTATGTTTCAAGCCAATGAACCGAAATGTAGTGCAGAAAAAAGTTGTACCACCATGAGTTGGCATCATTAGCATGTATTACAAGCATTATTTTCGTAATTTTACATTTTTAAAAGATAGCCTTATGCCTCTCGACACCATTATTGACCTTGAGAAAATCTCCGTTTTTCAAAAAAACCAGCTTGTTCTTTCTGACGTAACCATGCAGATAGAAAGAGGAGAGTTTTGTTACCTTATTGGCCGCACAGGAAGCGGGAAAAGCTCCCTGATGAAGATATTGTACGCCGATCTGCCCATGGTGGAAGGAAAAGCCCAGGTGGCCGGCTATAATCTTCAAGAGCTCAAAGAGAGGCAAATCCCCTTTTTGAGGAGGAAGATTGGAATTGTCTTTCAGGATTTCCAGCTGCTCAGCGACCGAAGCGTAAAGGAAAATCTGCTTTTTGTAATGAAAGCCACAGGCTGGCGCGACAAAATTGCCATGGAAGAACGTTTGGAAGGGGTAATGGAAAAGGTGGGTTTGCAAACCAAAGGATACAAGATGCCCCACCAGCTCTCGGGGGGTGAACAGCAAAGGGTAGTGATTGCCCGGGCCTTGATCAACGACCCCGATATCATCCTTGCAGATGAGCCCACTGGTAATCTCGATCCCGAAACCAGCCTCGGCATCATGGAGCTATTGCGCGATATCAGCAAAACAGGAAGAGCTATTCTAATGGCTACCCATGACTATACGCTGTTTCAGAAATTTCCCGGCAGGATTTTTCGTTGCGACAGTGGAAAAGTGGTGGATTTGAATCCGGACTTCTATGAGAATAAGGAAGAAGAAGAGGTTAGAGAGTAGAGTTTTGAGAATGTCGATATCAGAATGCAGATTTTAGAATGGGAAGGTCAATATACTGCACTTCCCACAACTCCGATAGGAGTGACAGTATTATAGAAAAGTAAAGTCGCGTTGTAAACAGGCGCTGCGGTATAAATATGAAGCAAAGCAGCAGATGGTGGTGTCAGCGCATTGAAGAATTGGGAATAGTGATAAGAGTGATTTTGGAATTCAGATTTTAGAATTCAGATTATCGGATTGAAGAAGATGGTTTGAAATTGTTTTCCAGGGATTAATAGCTTGAAAGGTTGAAGACCGGGGGCGGAAAAAAAACCTTATTTTAATTCCAATAACCTTAGTAGAAAATAGGATTTCAAAACAAATCAGCGCTGCGAAATAAGTTGGATTGAAAATATCATCTGGTGTCAGCGCAATGGGCAAAAAGGAGAGTGATTTTGGAATTCAGAATTCAGATTTTTGATTGAAGATTGTTTGATTGAAGATTATCAAATTGCAGATTCTTGAATCACACAAACTTCCCATAAATTCCGGCCAGTACTTTTTCTTCATTTTCCCAGCAGAGTTGCTCTGAGATGGCCAATGCGTTTTTCTTCCACTTATTATACCTTTCTTCGTCACTGAGCATTTCTTTTATTTTTTCGGCCAGGTGCGCAGGCTCATGGTTTTCGATGCACATTCCCACATCATAACCCTCAACGACATTTTTTACTTCCACCAAAGGTGATGCCAATACCGGAACTCCGGCTGCCAGATAGTCGAACAGTTTGTTGGGCAGACTGTATTTGTAATTCATGCTTACAGGCTTATCCAGCGATACCCCCAGGTCGCTCAAACAGGTGTATTCCATCATCTTCTTGTAGGGCATCTTAGGCAGAAAGTGAACTGTTCTTTCCAGGTGCAGCAATTTTACCAGCTCTTTGATTTTTTCCCATACATCACCACCTCCGATAAAGTACAATTCTACATTTTCAAGTCCATAGGCAGGCTTCATGGCGTGTATAAGTTCTTCTGCCCCCCGGTCCAAATTGATGGCTCCTCCCTGCATCAGTATTATCTTTTTGTCCGGGGGAAGTCCCAATTCCCTCCGGGTAATGCGGGGATTGCACCTGTAACGGCGGGGAAGATTGCGAACTACTTCGGGGCGCTTACCGTATTCTTTCTCGTACAAATCTGCAATGGAATGATTGACGGTAATGACATTCTTCAGTCGGGGGAATATCATTTTCTCGATGGTGTGCCAGAAACTTCTAACAAAGGGTCTTTCCACAATTTCGGTGGAGCCCAGGAAGTACTCATGAGAATCATATACCAGGGGAGTGAATTTTGTGCGTGAGACCAGGAAATTGGGCAGCAACGTATCCAGATCGTTGGATACATATAAATTACACCTTCTGAACAGAAGAAAGAAGAACAGCTTCAGGTTATATTCAGCGTAAAACATAAAACCTTTCTGAAATATCATTCTGAATCGAAAGGTTTTGAATGTAAAATGATCAATTGACAAACTCTTGGGTCGCTTTACACCCACCATAGTAACACTGTACCCCAGGCGGGTAAGGAAATTACAAACTTTCAAAACACGCTGGTCGGTGGCCAGGTCATTGGTAACCGAAACACAAGCTCTCTTCACAATTGGGTTGCTTTTGCCTATAAAGTGGATTTTTACTAAGATGGTTTACGCAAATTATACCTTTAAGGATACATCTTTTTGGGCTTCTTCAGGTGATTTATAGCGTGATATCCTGATATTCAGATAGGCATAAAGAATGGTCATGAAGGGGCTGATGATATTGAAAAAGCAATAGGGTAGAAAAACCAGGGTGGGTACACCAAGCACAGTTGCCTGTGTGGCGCCGCATGTGTTCCATGGTACCAGAACGGATGTAACGGTACCACTGTCTTCAAGTGTACGGCTCAGGTTCTGGGGTTTGAGACCTCTTTCGCGATAGGTGTCAGCAAACATTCGGCCGGGAACAACAATGCTCAGGTACTGGTCACTGGCAGTAATGTTGAAGAATATACATGTGCCGGCGGTGGATGCCACCAGCGAACCGGTGTTGTGGGCCAGTTTGATAACCGATTCGGTAATGCGGTGAAGCAAACCGCTGGATTCCATTACCCCTCCGAATATCATGGCGCAGATAATCAGCCATACCGTATTGAGCATTCCTCTCATACCCCCGGTTTCAAGCAAACTGTTGACCATTTCGTGGTTGGTGTTCACACTGATATCGGCATACATTGACTTCATGATGGCGATGTAGGCTGCCACATGAAACCTGTCATCCATCCCACTTACCTGTTGAATGATTTGCGGCTGAAAAATCAATGCCGATACTGCCCCGGCAAGGGTTCCGAAGAATAAGGCAGGCAAAGCAGGTACCTTTCTTATGATTAGAAAGATAACCAGAGCAGGCACGAGAAACAAAAACGGGCTGATGTTGAATGTGCCGGAAATAGCATCCAGCACAGGTGTGATGTCGCTGTAAACGTTTCCGCTATAGGTTCTGAGCCCCATGATAAGAAAAATGATCAGGGCGATAGAAATAGAGGGAATGGTGGTCCATGCCATGTATTTGATGTGGGTAAAAAGGTCGGTACCTGCCATGGCAGGGGCCAGGTTGGTGGTGTCGCTGAGCGGCGACATCTTGTCTCCGAAGTAAGCGCCCGAAATGATGGCACCCCCGATAACGCCATCGGGCATGCCCAGTGCCCTGCCAATGCCCAGCAAAGCTACTCCCAGGGTCGCTACAGTTGACCAGGAGCTGCCTGTGGCAAGAGAAACCACAGCACTTACCAGGCAGGCGGCAACAAGGAAGATGGTGGGGTTCAGGATCTGCAAACCATAATAAATCATGGCAGGAACAATTCCTCCCAACAGCCAGGTGCCTGCCAGTGACCCTATCAGCAAAAGAATCAGGATGGCTGTCATGGCAGAACCGATGCTCTTTACGATTCCTGCCCGTAAATCGGTCCATTTATGTCCTAACCTGATGGCTACCACAGAGGCCACCGCAGCTGACAATATCAGAACGATCTGGTTGGAGCCCGATAAGGAATCATCCCCAAAAATGAATACATTAATGGATATGAGCGATGTTAGAAAAATAACCGGAACGAGTGCCAGAAACAAGGTGGGGCGTCGGGTGGTTTGGGTCATGGGCTGCTGTGTAATTGCTTGTAAAAATTTAGTTAAGGGCAGTAAAGTAAAAGTATTTTTTTTACTCCACAAAAATTATTTGGCGTACCCCTTGAGAAACTTTTCGTGATACTTCATCTTTCGTCCTGATACATTGATTGGATTGAATAAACTACATTGTCAATTCTGCTTCCTTATTTATAATCCTTCCAAATGGATTTATACGTAATTTTGCACCCATGATAATAATTGATGACACCCTGATTTCCGACGAAATCTATACCGAATGCTTTGTTTGTGATCTTCCCGTTTGCCATGGTGGGTGCTGTGTGCATGGAGATGCAGGAGCCCCTCTGGAGAAGAGTGAAACAATCATTCTTGAAAAAATATACCCTTTGGTAAAACCTTACATGCGCAATGTCGGCATTGACACCATTGATGAATCAGGAACTTTTGCCCGGGATATTGACGGCGAATTTACCACACCCCTTGTAAACAAACAGGAGTGTGCGTATGTGTTTTTTGACGAGAACAATGTAGCCAAATGTGCCATCGAAAAAGCCTGGGAAGAAAAGAAGATTGATTTTAAAAAGCCCATCTCATGCCATTTATATCCCATTCGCATTACCAAATATTCCAATTACGATGCAGTAAATTATCATCGCTGGCCCATTTGCGATTGTGCCAGAAAAAATGGTAAAAAGCTGAATGTACGTATTTATGAATTTCTCAGAGAGTCGCTGACACGCAAGTACGGAGAAGACTGGTATGAGCAGCTGGATGCTTACATTAAAATGACTCTCGGCGATAAATAATCCCTTACATAGCCACCCTGAAGCCACCCATAAGCGTTGCCAGTACAACCGAAATTATCAGCCTGACGGCGAAAATGATGATGATAGAAGTAATGATAAAGCCCATTTGTTTGTGTGTGGGAACCCTTATGATACTGGCCGTTCCTTTGAAGAAAAGAAAGAGCATGTAAACCAAAGTTGCCAGGTTAATAACTTGCAAAGCCGGGTGAAGTGAAGAGACTATCGACCCAAGAAAAACCGGAGTATAAGAAAAGGCAATAAGAGCTACGGTTTCATCCAGCGAACTGACTCCCTCAAACCGTGGTGCCATGGCAGCAATCATCCAGGCACTCAGCAGGACTGCACCAGCTGTGCCTGCAAAAGTGATGAAAAACATCTGGTTAGGACTCAAGGGGGTTTCCAGTAGCCGATTTCCCAGAAAGAAAATCGTTGCGAGGCTACTGGCAAAAATCAGGGGCACAAGAAAATACCCAAAAATTTGCTGCCAGCTGTAGTTGGCTTCCTTTATCATGCCCCACCCCTTTTCAGGGCTGGCCAGAAGAGTTTTCACGATTTGAAAAAGATGATTTATATCCACGGTGGAATGCTGTTTAATGTTTTAAGGCTGCAAAAATACAATTATTAAGTGGGGTTTGAGTTGATTTTTAAAAGCAACCTGAAAGGGTCAAAGCAAAAACCTGTATCTTTATTTGGTCAAACAGGAAAATATGAACTGGGAAAGCCATGCTAAGAATTTTGAAATGTATCTGCAGCTGGAGAAATCATTGTCATCCAACAGCATAGAAGCTTATTTGCGCGACTTGCGCAGACTCAGTGAGTATCTTGAAATCAAACGGCTTTCGCCCGAAGTTGGCCAGGTATCCCACCAGTTGCTTTCGGAATTTATTCTGTGGATTGCACAGCTGGGTTTGTCTGCCCGTTCGCAGGCTCGTATGATTTCAGGAATCAGGGCCTTTTTTAAATTCCTGATACTGGAAGATGTTGTTGAGAAAAATCCTGCTGCCATGCTGGCATTGCCCAGGCTGGGCCGGAAACTTCCCCAGGTGCTTTCGGTGGAAGAAATTGACCAGATGATAGCCACCATCGACCTCAGCAATGCCCAGGGACAACGAAACCGGGCCATCCTCGAAATACTTTACGGTAGTGGATTAAGGGTTTCTGAAGCGGTGGAACTGAAAATTTCTGATGTCTTTTTCAAAGAAGAGTTTCTGAAAATAACAGGGAAAGGCAACAAACAGCGTCTGGTTCCCCTGGGAAGTTCGGCTGCCAAAGAGATGAAGATCTACTTAGAAAACCACAGAAACCAGGTGGCGGTGCAGAAAGGATTTGAGGATCATGTGTTTCTCAACCAAAGAGGTCGCAAGCTTACCAGGGTAATGATTTTTCTTGTAATCAAAGGATTGGCAGAAAAAGCAGGTATTGCTAAAAATATCAGTCCTCACACTATGCGGCACAGTTTTGCCACCCACCTGGTAGAAAGAGGCGCCGACTTAAGGGCAGTGCAGGATATGCTGGGGCACGAGTCCATCACTACCACCGAAATTTATACCCATCTGGACAGGGAATACTTAAGGGAGAATCTTATCTCGTTTCATCCCCGGGGTAAGATAAGGCAAATACAATCATAAATTAACATTCTGTTTAACCGGAGTGTTGGCAGATTCCGTAATTTTGAACAACCCGTTTCAAATAAAAACATTGTACAATCAAACCTTAAAATCAAAACATCATGAATAGAATCTTTACAGTAAAAAACATTTTGAGTTTTATTTTGGGTCTTTTTTTCTGGCTCCCCGTCAGCGCCCAGGTTAATCTTCATTCTTCTGATTTTACTGCTTCGCAAGGAGAGGTATTTACTCCCGGAGGAAACATCGGTACTACGCCATGGGTAGTAAGTCGATCAGGGGTGGATTGGGGAGCAAGAATTCATAATAACCAGCTTGAACTATCCAATACCGCATCAACTGAGGTAAATGTGGGCGGTTGGGTTTTTGCACACCTGGATGCGGACGATTTTGACGCTCCTTTCAGCACAGTGCTGGGAACCAACACACAACCCGTTAGCTGGTATTTCAATATGCGCCAGATACGTCCCAACCCGGCAGGCTTCTCTTCCAATGCCTATGGAGTGGCATTTATAATCGGTGCCGATAACAGCAATGTAGCTACTTCAGGAAGCGGTTATGCCATCGTACTGGGCAACACCGGGACTCCCGATCCGGTAAGGTTGGTGAAGTTTTCTGGTGGTATTCAGTCTTTAGGCACTGCTGCAACTGGTCTTATTGTCGGCTCAGATCCCCTGGACAATCCTACAATCAATTATATGAGCATAGGCTTAACCTTTGATCCTGCAACAAGCACCTGGGAATTATGGGGACGTCTGGATGGCACTGAGTTTGAAGATCCCCTTGCAGGTGAGCTGACTTCATTGGGCAGCATCGTTGACAATGAATATACCAATATTGCGCTCAATTATCTGGGTGCCTATTGGCAAGGGTCAACTGCTGCCAACCAGACTGCGTATTTTGACAATGTAAGCATATGGCTGGCGGGTGAAGGTATTATGCCACCCTCCATTACCAATATTGTGCAAACCCCGTCCGGGAATATTGCCCCTGAAACAACGGTAGCTGTTTCTGCTGATGTGGCTGCAGGCGACGCTCCTGTTTCAACAGTTGAGCTTCAATGGGGGGTAAGTGATGCTTCTCTTGAAAACACCATTGTGATGTCACTGGATGCCGGACAAACCTATGCCACAGTTAGCGACATCCCTGCTCAAACTCATAATACCAGTGTTTATTACCGTGTGCAAGCTACAGATACAGATGACCAAACAGCTTTATCGCCCGTATTCTCTTATCAGGTTTTAGACCCTGATATTGATTTAATTGTTACCAGCATTATAAACCCTGGAGGTTTAACTGTTGATTTCGGCACCCCTTTCGCAGAACTTCTACTGCCCGAACAAGTGAATGTTTCACTGGATAATGAAGAGACAATGGCTCTTACAGTTAACTGGTTGCAGGGAGATTATGACGGGCAGACTGCCGGACTTTATATCCTTCAGGGTGAGCTGGTCATGGAGGAGGGGATTACAAACCCCGAAAACCTCCAGGCTCAGATAGAGGTTACCGTATCAGAAGAAATATTTGTACCCGATGATGTAGTTATCGGATATACTTTTCCTGTGGCAGACAACCCGGGTGCAAACCTGGGTACCACTGAAAATATTGGCAATCCCATCAGCCGGGAGGAAGGCTTTGTTGGCAATTTAACCTATCCGGCAGGTGTGACGGGTCAGAGTATTTCTTCTACCGGATGGACCGATGGAATTGATGCCAAATTCTGGAAGATAGGATTTTCAACCATTGGATATTCTGATTTGCTGGTAAGCAGTACCCAGCAAAGCTCCAATACAGGTCCCCGTGATTTTAAGTTACAGTTTAAGATCGCTGATGGTGAGTGGCAGGATGTTGCGGATGCAGATATCACTGTTGCCAACAATTTTACCTCCGGTGCGTTGTTGCAGGTTCCGCTTCCCCAGGAAATGGAAGAAAAAGCCCTTGTTTATCTTCGCTGGATCATGACCAGTAATACTTCTGTGAATGGAAATGTTGTATCAGCCGCCGGGACCAGCAGGATCGATCATATTTTTGTGGAAGGAACAGACTCAGGTTTTATTCCCAATGTGGTTTCTGTAGAAACTTTGCAGGGTATTCAAGTGGAGCAAGGTACTGCCTTTGACCAGATTGGTTTGCCTGAAACGGTTGCTGTAACACTGAATAACAACCAGGTAGTGGGAATGGACGTAGTATGGAGTGAAGGCGATTATGATGGTGATGCGATTGGTGACTATCTTATCACGGGAGAGCTCGTAATCCCTGATGGAATAACCAACGATGATGATGTTCAGGCACAGGTAATTGTTTCGGTGGTAGAAGAAATCGTGGCATTGAATATTGTTAGCGTTCATGTTATCGATCAGGTAATCATCGTGGAACAGGGTATATTGTTTGAAGATCTTCCATTGCCTCAGGTTGCAGATGTAACGCTGGACAATGATTCAATAATTCAGCTTGATGTAATCTGGCTGGAGGGAGATTACGACGGCACTCAGCCGGGAGTATACCAGCTTGAAGGAGAAGTTGTGCTGGTGGCAGGAATCGAAAATCCGGATAACCTGATGGCTGAAATATCAGTAGAGGTGCTGGATATTCCACAGGAAATCATTGTGGCCGGCTGGACTTTCCCTGAAAACACCCAGGGAGCCAATGAAGGAATTGAAGGAAATATTGGGAAATTCATTTCCAGGGAGCCTGGTTTTGATGGTTCCTACAGCTGGCTGGCCGGGGCTTCCGGCGATGCTATCAGTACTACCCAATGGGTAGATGGCGAAGGGGTTAAATACTGGATGATAGAACTGACTACCATTGGTTACGGCGAATTGAATCTTTCCAGCAAGCAAAGAGGTTCAAATACCGGACCGCGGGATTTTGCAGTCCAGTATAGAATAGGACAATCAGGTAGCTGGGTGGATGTGGAAAACAGCAATATTACCGTAGAGAATAACTTCACTGCCGGAGTACTGGCAGATTTGCCTTTGCCTGCAGCCTGCAATAACAAACCTTTCCTTTATATCCGCTGGGTGATGGATTCCAATATTTCTGTCAATGGTGGCGATGTTGCCGGCGCCGGAACCTCAAGAATTGATGATATTTTTGTGAAAGGAGTATTCTCTTCCGACTTCAAACGCATAGTTACAGGAGTTGAAACTCCTGATGCTTTGACAGTTGAAATTGGAACTGCTTTTGAGGAACTGAATTTGCCGGAGACAGTTTCCGTTACTTTTGACGATACGGGTACAGAAAATTTGCAGGTGGTATGGACAGAGGGCGATTTCGATGGTGATGTGATTGGAACTTATCATCTTACAGGTGAAATTCAGCTGGAAGAAGGAATGGAGAACCCTGATGGCATTACAGCCACGATTGCTGTTGAAGTTGTGCCCGAAATTCAGATTTACACTGTCACATTCAGGGTAGATATGAGCAATGCTCCGGGTTTTGATCCCGATGCAGACCTGGTGTTTGTTTCAGGTTCCATGTTTAATTTTGCCATTCCTGGTACGTTGCCCGATGAGCAACTGATGGAGCCCATCGGCGACATGATTTATGCCAATACCATGGAGCTGGAAGAGGGTAGTTATATTTATAAGTATTACATAAACGCTGGGGTAGGTAACCCTGAACCAGGACAAGACAGGAACGTGCAGGTGCTTTCTGATACAGTTTTTCATGATTATTGGGGAGTCACCGGCCTGGATGCTTTGTATGATACACCCACAAATGTTTATCCCAATCCTGCCAGTAATTACATTGAAGTTTCGTCCAGGTCTGCCATATATGAATTTACACTTACGGATATAAGGGGCGTGCGACTGATGAGCCAATCTGTAATGAGCCGCCGCTTCAGTCTTTCTCTTTCCGAAATTCCTTCCGGAATTTACTTTCTTACCCTAACAACAGATAACGGATTGGAGACGAAGAAAATAATTGTCCGCAGGTAGAGCTTGCCTGCCGTCTTTTAAACTGAAAAGTTCAGTGACACATAATTTCCGGTCATTGAGCCTGTCGCAGAAGGAGCATCTCCTTTCCACCAGGCTTAATGACCGGTTTTTTTGTTTTTATATAACAGGGCTTTTCTAATTCTACTTTGACATATTACGATTCGTTTAGTCTATAAATATTTTGAGGAATATTTAAACCGGCAACCTATCTTTTTATGCCGTTGTTAAGGCTTTACAAGATAGCGATTATCCGAAATAATCTTTAAACTCAAAAACCTTATTTGAAATCCGCTAACCTTAGTAGAAAGTAAATTTAAGCAGTTAATTGAACCTTATTACCTTATTGGAAAAAGATTGATCTGAAGATGTGTAATAAGGTAATAAGGTTTAAAGTTGTTTTACCACACACATTTCTACTAAGGTTAAATGAATTATTAAAATAAGGTTTCTACCTGAATAAGACAGGTTTAAGAATTATTCTATATCTGTCAAAGTAGTACTAATAAGAATCTAATACATGGTTGGTTTTACTTCGGCTATATTCACTTATATTTGTGCTCCCCAAAAAAAACTGAAATATGAAGACGATACTTTTTGCAATTGTATGCTCAATTGCGATATTCTCTCCGCATCTTTTGCAAAGCAAACATATCGACGATAGATCTGTAAACCAAATTGTCCTTACACCAGAGCAACTGCCTGATTTCAGAGAAGTTTACATTCATACGGTTTCTGATGTGCAGTTTTATGATGTTTATATCACCAACCTTACCACTGCGATGAATGTAGTGGCGGAGTACCCCCTGATGATTTCGCTGGATTGTTATTCAGATTTTGCACAGGAACTTACCCTGGTTCCCGTGGCAGGGGCGATTGATCAGCGGGTTTTTGTAAGGGCCCATCCCGGTAGTTCCGGTGAATTCCATCCTGTAATCACTCACACTACAACTTCTGCAGGCAGTGCTGAGCTTGCCACCCAGGTAACAGGTATCCCTCCGCAAATTCCACAAGGTTATTACAGTACTGCCACTTCTGTGGGACACGAACTCAAAACACAGCTGCATAACATCATTAAGGGTCACAATACATTGAGCTATAATAGTCTCTGGACACACTTCCGGCAAACGGACGTTACTTTTTCGGGTTTTGTATGGGATATCTACTCGGATATTCCCTGCAGTGAGCCCCCCTACATCTTTGTTTTCGGAGAAGATCAGGATACCGGATCGGGCGGTAACATTGAAGGCGATGTTTATAACAGGGAGCACTCCATGCCCCGTTCCTGGTTTGGAGGGGCTGTTAATCCCATGAATACCGACATGTACCACATTTATCCTGTGGATAAGCATGTGAATGCTGTACGCGATAACTTTCCCTTTGGGATGGTAGCAAATCCCACCTGGACTTCGCTCAACGGAGGAAAGCTTGGTGCCAATACCGCCGGGGATCAATACACTGGAACAGCCTTTGAGCCTATCGATGAATACAAAGGAGATTTGGCCCGTGCCTTCCTTTACATGATTACCCGTTATGAAGATCAGATTGAAGACTGGACTTACAGTGCGGAGGGAAATACCATGTTTGACCATAACACTTTTCCCGGCTATGAACCCTGGGCCATTGAAATGCTCATGGAATGGCACAGAAATGATCCTGTGAGCCAGAGAGAGAGGCTGCGCAATGATTTAATATATGAACTGCAGGGAAACCGCAACCCATTTGTTGATCATCCTGTTTTAGCTGAAAAGATTTGGGGTGATACTACTGTGTTTGTGAATAGAACTGATTATACTATTGATGTAACCATTTATCCCAATCCTGCCGGGAAGAATTTCGTTTTTTCTTCGCCGGAAAGGATAGATAGACTGGAGATATTTTCCACCTCCGGAAAGCAAATGCTCATTCATTTTCCCGTCAAAGCTTCTGAAACCATTGATATATCAGCCTTGCATTCCGGGGTTTATATCGTAAGGTTTTTCAATAGCAATGTATCTGGTTCCCGTTTGCTAATGGTTCGGTAAAAGAATAAATTCCTTTTCCGAAGATGGGAGAGTGTGGCAAGGCATCCATGTCAAAGACGCTGACAAACGGGAGAATGATTAACTGAAAACCCGGAACAGAAGCTTGCGGGTGTTAAAGGGCAGATTGAATTTCTAAAGGCTGACAGCATGGGAAAAAACAATTTTCAGGTGCATCCAGAAAACAGGTTTTGATATGGTATCCTGATTTTGGGTTTGTCTCAAAAAAACTCCTGCAAAACTTTATTAAATAATTAATTATTTTGTGCCGGGATGTTTGCAGTTCAACAATTCTGGCTAATTTTGTTATTCAGCAAGTTTTCCCGATTATTCAAATTATATCAAGCATACCTCCATGACCTTTTCCTGGTATCCCAAAGCCATTGTTTTAATATTTCTAATGGTTGTATCACCATTTATGCTCAAAAGCCAAACTGCCAATGAGTCCTTTAACAGGGGGCTGCAGTTGGTCGCTTCTAAAAACTACTCCATGGCGATAGATCAATTCTCTGAAGCCATTGAAATTGTTCCGCATTTTTATGAGGCCTATTTCGAAAGAGGAAGATCCTATCAGCACCTGCAACAACCCAGAAAAGCCATTGATGATTTTACCCGTGCACTTGAATTCAATAAGGAATTTGCCGATGCATATTTTTTCCGTGCTATCTCATACTCTGCTATAGGTGAACATGACAATGCTCTGAAAGACTATACCACATCCATAGAGAAAAACCCTAAAAACATTGATGCATATTTAAAAAGATCAGAAATATACATCAGGAACAGCTCAGCGGGAGCTGCCATTGGCGACTTATCCAAAGTTATCGAACTGGGACATAAAAACCCCAATGTTTTTTTTAACCGGGGTAAACTTTACCTCCAAAGGCATGAAACAGACCTTGCTTATGAGGACTTTACCAAAGCCCTGGCCACAGACCCTGAACACAGCGAGCTGAGGACCGAAAGAGCGATGATTTATCTCAAAAAAGAAAAGTTTGAAGCAGCTGCAGAAGATCTTTCTGTAGCCATTTCTCATGGAGCTAATACGCAGTCCGTGTTTCAGCTCAGGGCAGATGCTTTGTTCAAGAGCGAACAATATGCATTGGCCATAGAAGATTATACAACCCTTATCAACTCCTACAGGCAGAGAAACGAAGAAACGTATTACCAGCGAGCATTGTCCTATTTCTACGCAGGTGAATATGATGCTGCCACGCGTGACTTTACCCGTGCCATTGGATTGAACCGGAACAACGAAACAGCTTACATATACCGGGCTGAAGCCTACCACAAATTGGGGCGAGATTCTCAGGCCCTGGTAGACTACAGGATCATTATGCGAATCAACCCCCGCAATCCATTGGCCTATCAGAAGCGGGGTGAAATGTTTCTCGACTCAGGGAAATATGCTGAGGCCCTGGAAGATTTCAACCAGGCAATCCGTCTGGAGCCCACGGCAGAGTCCTATTTTGTCAGGGCAACCTTGCATGCTCAAATGAACAACAAAAAACAGGCCTGTGAGGACCTGCGATTAGCAGCGTCCATGGGTCATGAGGAAGCCGGGAAAAGAGCAAAAGAATACTGTTTCTAACGGGATGTATTGCCTTTCCTTGTTTTGTGAGTTCACAAGTTTCTCTTTATGATTTTCAGATCAAACCGGGTCTGATGCTCTAGCAATGGTTTTGTTAATTTTGGGTTTGGCAAGATAATCAAAGCTATGTTTGTTGTTACATAGAAATAAGGGTGATTGGAGGTTATTGCAGATTTGCCATTACACCCAGTGTGTGCCTATTGGTCTGGTCAAAGATGCTTAGTTATTGCGGACATGTAATATAATATCAAAGATTAAATGTGCCAAAGTAGAATTAATAAACACTGCCATAACAAAAAAGCACCCTGCCGAAGCAAGGTGCTTTATGATTAAAGAAGAAAATCGAAAATAATTAATCTTTTTTCTCTTCTTTTTTGTCTGTGTTGTCAACTTCAGGCTCTTCTGACTTCTTCTCTTCTTTCTCTTCTACTTTGTCAGCTTTGGGCTCTTCTGCCTTCTTCACTTCTTTTTCTTCAGCTTTCTCAGCTTTGGGCTCTTCAGCTTTCTCAGCTTTAGGCTCTTCTGCTTTGTCAGCTTCGGGCTCTTCAACTGTTTTCTCTTCCGCTTTTACTTCTTTCTTTTCTTTGGCGGCGGGAGCAGCTTCTTCTGTCTTTTCTTCTGCTTTTGGAGCCTCAGCCTTGGGAGCTTCTTCTACCGGTTTTTCAGTTTTTACAGCTTTTTTGACAGGAGTTTTTTCTGATTTCTCAAGGTCACTCTTCAGGTTAGCCAGAACATCGAGGTCGCCAAGGGTGGTTTTCTCCATGGTATCCTTGATTTTCTTAACAGTCTTCTTGGTAGCATTTTCCTGGGTTCTCTTTTCTGAAACAGCAGCTTGCTTTTCAGCATAGTGAACATCCTGGAATACTTTTGAGTGAGAAACAACAATCTTTTTGCTGTCCTTGTTGAATTCAATTACTTTGAAATCGAGGGTTTCATCCATTTTTGCAGTAGTACCGTCTTCTTTAACGATGTGGCGGGTGGGGGCAAAACCCTCAACGCCATAAGGAAGAGCAACGATTACTCCTTTGTCTGATGAGCCAACGATGGTTCCCTGGTGTACCGAATCAAGGGTAAATACTGATTCGAAAACATCCCATGGGTTTTCTTCCAGCTGTTTGTGTCCAAGGCTCAGACGACGGTTTTCTTTGTCAACGTCCAGAACTACCACCTCAATGCTTTCGCCGATTTTGGTAAATTCTGCAGGATGCTTGATTTTCTTGCTCCAGGAGAGGTCGCTGATGTGAATCAGACCGTCAACTCCTTCTTCGAGTTCAACGAAGATACCGAAGTTGGTAAAGTTACGAACGGTAGCTGTATGCTTGCTGTGAGAAGGATATTTCTCATGGATATTTTCCCATGGGTCAGGAATGAGTTGCTTGATGCCCAGTGACATTTTTCTTTCTTCGCGGTCAAGGGTAAGGATAACACCTTCCACTTCGTCACCTACTTTAAGGAAGTCTTGAGCAGTACGCAGATGCTGCGACCATGACATTTCAGAAACGTGGATAAGACCTTCAACTCCGGGTGCTATTTCAATAAATGCACCGTAGTCGGCTATCACAACCACTCTGCCTTTTACTGTATCACCAATTTTGAGCTCAGCATTCAATGAATCCCATGGGTGGGGAGTAAGTTGCTTGAGGCCAAGGGCAATACGTTTCTTGTTGTCGTCGAAATCGAGGATAACAACATTGATTTTCTGATCCAGCTCAACGATTTCTTCAGGATGGTTAATTCTGCCCCATGAGAGGTCAGTAATGTGAACCAAACCGTCAACACCGCCAAGGTCAACAAATACACCATAGGAGGTAATGTTTTTAACGGTACCTTCCAGGATTTGTCCTTTTTCAAGCTTGGAAATAATTTCTGCTTTCTGGATTTCCAGCTCGGCTTCAATAAGTGCTTTGTGAGATACTACCACGTTTTTGTATTCATGGTTGATTTTTACAACCTTGAATTCCATGGTTTTTCCAACATAAATATCATAATCCCTGATGGGTTTAACGTCAATCTGTGAACCGGGGAGGAAGGCTTCAATACCAAATACGTCAACAATCAAACCTCCTTTGGTACGGCATTTAACAAAACCGTTGATGATTTCATCCTGTTCCATGGCATTGTTAATTCTTTCCCATGAGCGCAGTGTACGTGCCTTTTTATGAGAAAGGACCAGCTGACCACTTGTGTCTTCCTGGGTTTCTACATACACTTCCAATTCGTCTCCAATTTTGAGATCGGAGTTGTAGCGCACTTCGGCAGCGGGTATTACACCATCTGACTTGAAGCCGATATTTACCACAACTTCTCTGTTATTCATAGAAACCACTGTTCCGTCGATTACTTCCCCTTCACCAATTGATTTGAGGGTTTCATCATATAGGGCTTCCATGCGTTGTCTTTCGTCACTGGAGTAATTGTCCATTTTCTTGCCAACAGCATCCCAGTCAAAATCACCGGGTTCCGGCAATTCATTTGCTTTTACAGCTTCTGCTACTTTCTCATCTACTATTTCTGCAGCGGCATCTCTGATTTCTTCCTGGGGTTTTTCTTCCTGCTTTTCGGTTGTCTCTTCTACCATCTCATCAGCGACTTCTTCAACCTGCTCATCGGTGGTTGTTTCTGCCTGTTCATCGGTAGTTTTTTCAACTTGCTCTTCGGTGGTCTTTTTTGCAGCTTCTTCATTGTTGGCTGCCAAGTCTTTGTTTTCTTCTGACATCTAAAATAATACTGTGGTAACCGCAGTTACCGGGTTAAACAATTTATTGAATTAGCCCCACTTTTGATTTGGGACTGCAAAATTACACAATTTATCATCAAATAAAAAACTAAAAATCAAGTTTTTATCGCAAGTATTCCTGTTGTATGCATGGCAGGTAGACCCTTACTATTTAAGTACGGTTTTCTCCATTTGTTTCTTGTCAGAGTTTAAAATGGATGGAAAATAAGTTGTTCACGTAAAAATTATATAGCATTATTTAACTATTTTTGACCCTTTATTGATGTTCTAAACCATTGGGAAGTATGAAGAAGTTAAGTACCTGGTACAAAAACATGAACTTGAGCAGCAGGGTCATCTTGAGTATGAATATGGCCATTTTGGTTTCTATTTTGGTTATATCTTTATTTGCCACCATAAACCGAATCAAAGTACAAAAAAGTGATGCCAATGCACTTGTGGAGAATGAGCTGAGACAGGTAACGAATCTGCTTGGATTTTTGCAGGACAGACCCCTTGGAGATTTAGAGAATATTATTCGACAAAGAGTACTCTACAATACCGGTTTTATTTCCTTGATTTCTACAGACGGAGAAGTGAAAATTTGCCGCGTCAGGCAAGGTCAGAACATCTCCGGTACGCCATATTTCAACTCCATGAGAACCAGCAGAAGGGGAGAGGTGGTTTATACAGACCCGGTAACTGAAGGTACAAATTTCCAATACCATACCTATTATGAGCCATTGGGTTTATATGTTACTGCAACATTGGAGAAACGCGAGTTTATTGATAAAGCTGTGTTCAATACCCTGAAAATCCTTTTGTTTGCCCTGATATTTACCTGGCTTGCTTTTTCACTTGTCAATTATTTTATCATGAAAACTATTACCAACCCCATCGATGGTTTGGTGAAAGTGGTAAAGGAGCTTGGTGAGGGAAGTCTGGCCGAAAAATTTCATTATCCGCACAAAGATGAGGTAGGACAAATGACCTTTTCGGTAAATGAACTTGTTGAGGGTCTGCAACGCACTGCCATTTTTGCCAGAGAGATGGGGAAGAATAATTTTGAGCATCCCTTTGAGCCTCTCAGCGATAAAGATGTCCTGGGGAACGCATTGCTGGAGATGCGATTTAGCCTGAAGACTGCCAGTGAGGAAGAAAAACTCAGGAAAACAGAAGATGAAAAGCGAAACTGGACCACCCAGGGGTTGGCCAGATTTGCCGATATTTTAAGGCAGAATAATGATAGTATCGAGGAATTGTCATACGATATTATTAGAAATCTGGTGGATTACCTTGGTGTAAACCAGGGCGGGATTTTTATTTTGAATGCCGAAGATGAGCATGATAAATTCCTTGAACTTACGGCTTGTTATGCTTTTGACAGGAGAAAGTATCTTGAGAAAAAAATACTGCCCGGAGAGGGATTGGTGGGCACCTGTTTCCTTGAACAGGAGTGTATTTATATCACAAATATTCCCCAGGACTACATAAAAATAACCTCAGGATTGGGAGACGAAAATCCCAGCTCACTTCTTTTGATACCTCTTAAAGTTAATGAGAAAATTTATGGTGTTATCGAACTTGCGTCTTTCAGTCAATTTGAAAAGCATAAGCTTGAGTTTGTGGAAAAAATCGGAGAAAGCATTGCATCTACTATTTCCAGTGTAAGGATCAATACACAGACAGCCCTGCTACTGGAAAAATCGCAACAGCAGGCTGAGGAAATGCGCGCTCAGGAAGAGGAAATGAGGCAGAACATGGAAGAACTAACTGCCACACAAGAGGCTATGGCCGAAAAAGGACAGGAGAACCTGCATACCATTGATCAGCTTACCCGTGAGAACCAGCATACAATTGACCAGGTGAAAGCCAAAGAAAAAGAAATGCTTGACACCCTCGAATATTGCCCCGAAGGGGTTGTGAAATATGATAAATCGGGAACCATTTTGCTTTTCAATAAAGCATCAGAGAATATTTGGGGGTATTCCAGTGGGGAAGTTCTTGGCAAGAACATTAAAATGCTGATGCCCGACTCTTTTGTGCAAAATCATGATGGCGATTTACACAACTATCCTGGCACTGGCCAAAAACAAACAATGGGAATGGGTGGGAAACTTGAATTGCTTCGCAAGTCAGGTGATCTCCATCCCGTGTTTCTTACCATTGTGGAAACCCGTATTGGGGAGGAAATTTTCTTTACAGGCTTCTTTTCCGATTTGTCAGGATTTGAATCTGCAGACCCAGACACGGAATCTCCCGATACAACCGGTCCGCAGGATGAAAATGCAGGATCTGATTCCGGCAAAGCAGACAACTCTGATACTTCCTCTGATGCATCAATGGATAAAGAAGACCTCCAAGAAGGTGATCAGGATATTTTCCAGGGAGGCGCAACTGACAACCAGAAAGCATGGTCGCAACACATCTCCCAAAAAGGAAAAGGATTCAGGAAGTCCAAAAAGAAGTAATTCTGCCTGCTAACTAACGGAGTAAGTTAATCAACCAAAGCAAGGGGCTTTGACACTTTTTCCTGTTCAAGGGCAAGGTCAACGGCCTCAATCATTTCCCTAATATAGTGAAAGCGCAGGCCCTCGATATAAAGAGGTTTGATTTCGGCTACATCCTTCTTGTTTTCGTGCGATAATACGATATCTGTTATATTGGCCCTTTTGGCTGCAAGAATTTTCTCCTTTATTCCGCCAATGGGTGTTACCATTCCCCTGAGAGTTATTTCACCGGTCATAGCGATAGCGGGTTTAACCTTGCGCCGGGTAAAAGCAGATACCAATGAAACAAACATGGTAATACCGGCAGAAGGACCATCTTTGGGAGTGGCTCCTTCCGGTACATGGATATGTACATTGTATTTCTCAAAAAGAGACGGATTTATTTCCAGTTCAGTAGCATGTGCTTTGAGATACTCAAAGGCAAGTGTGGCAGATTCTTTCATTACATCGCCAAGGTTGCCTGTAAGGGTTAGGTTTCCTTTTCCTTTGCTTACAGAAACCTCCACAAACAGAACCTCGCCGCCGGTATTGGTCCAGGCCAGGCCGGTAACTACCCCTGCTTTATCTTTGATGATGGAAGATTCTTTGGAGTATACGGGCGAACCAAGTATGTCAAACAGATCTCCTGTCTTGAGGGCCTTGGAAAATTCATCACCCATTACAAATTTTTTGGCCTTAAAACGAATGACTTTTGCAATTCTCTTTTCCAGCAGACGCACTCCTGACTCCCTGGTGTAATCCTCGATAATTCTTTCCAGTACTGCCTTGTTAAAAGAGAGCTGAGAAGATTTCATACCATGACCTTCAAGTTGTCGTGGGATAAGATGCCGTTTTGCAATTTCTATTTTCTCCTCCACTATATATCCGCTAAGGTCAATGATCTCCATGCGATCGCGCAGTGCAGGGTGAATGGTGGAAAGGGTGTTGGCAGTAGCGATGAACATGATATTGGACAGGTCATAATCTACTTCCAGGAAATTGTCGTAGAATGTATTGTTTTGTTCCGGGTCGAGGACTTCCAGCAATGCCGAAGAAGGGTCGCCACTTATGCTTTGATGTCCTACCTTATCGATTTCATCGAGTACAAAAACAGGGTTGGAGCTTTTGGCTTTTCTAAGGTTTTGAACGATTCTTCCCGGCATGGCACCCACGTAGGTTTTCCTGTGCCCGCGAATTTCTGCTTCATCTCTGATTCCTCCCAGCGACATTCTGATGTAATTTCGTCCCACAGCGTCCGCAATACTCTTCCCGAGCGATGTTTTACCTACACCGGGAGGGCCTACAAAACACAAAATGGGTGATTTCATGTTTCCTTTCAGCTTGAGTACTGCCAGGTATTCGAGTATGCGCTCCTTGATTTTTTCAAGCCCGTAGTGATCTCTGTCCAGCACCTTTTGCGCCTTATTCAGATCGAAATTGTCAGGAGTAAATTCACCCCATGGCAGTTCAGTAAGTGTTTCAAGGTAATTAAGTTGCAGTGAATATTCCATTGCAGCAGGATTCATCCGCTGCAGTTTGTTGATTTCCTTTTCAAATACTGTTTTAACTTGTTCTGTCCATTTTTTCTTCTGCGCTTTTTCTTTCAGGCCCTGTATCTGCTGCTCATGAGGGTTTCCTCCCAGCTCATCCTGTATGGTTTTCAGCTGCTGGTTGAGGATGTAGTCTCTTTGCTGCTTATCAATATCTACCTTTACTTTGGACTGAATCTGGTTTTTGAGTTCAACTACCTGCAGTTCTTTGGTAAGGAGGCCTAAAACGGTTTTTGCCCGGGTATTGATATCAAGGATTTCCAGCAGTTTTTGCTTTTCTGCAACATCAATGTTGAGGTTGGAAGAAATAAAATTCACCAGAAAAACCGGACTCTCGATATTTTTGATGGCAAATGCTGCCTCACTGGGTATCTGGGGCGATTTATGTACTATCTGGGTAGCCAAATCTTTGATGGTGGCTATGAGTGCTTTAAAATTCTTATCAGATTTGCCCGCCAGCTTTTTGTCATAGGATGATACCCGCGCTTTCAGGTAGGGTTCATGCTCTACTACAGACTCAAGCTTAAATCTTTTTTTACCCTGAATGATGGCAGTGGTGCTTCCATCGGGCATTGACAGGGTTTTAAGTATATAGGCCACTGTCCCGATTGCATTCAGATCAGAATACTCCGGGTCTTCAATACTGTCATCTATCTGGGATATTACACCCACAATTTTGTCCTTTTTGTAAACTTCCCTGATGAGCTTGATTGACTTGTCCCTGTTGATGGTAATGGGAATTACGACTCCGGGGAAAAGCACGGTGTTTTTAAGAGGGAGGATGGGAATGATTTCCGGCAACTTTTCAGCTGTCATTTGTTCTTCTTCCTCGGGGGACAACAGGGGAATATATTCTGTTTCGGCATCTAGTATGCTTGATAAGTGTAAGTTGTTTAAGTCAAGAAAATTGTCCATAAATTTCAAGTCAATTTGGCATTTGTATTGAGATAAAGTCGGTCAAGCTGACACCTGAAGTGACAGTTATTGCAAGGCGTATTCTGTAATCGGCTGGTAATCATATGATATAAAGAAATCAGTCAAATTGCAGTCGGTGGTTACATACATCCTGTATCAGGAAAGTCAATGAATGTGCCACAAAAGTAATTCATTCTGTATTTGTCAAAAATAAATCAAGGTTAAAAAGCAGCTCCCCAAAGGTGTTTTCAATGTTTAAAATGACATAAAATTACTTCTGAAGCGGGCAAAGGGTATAAAAAAGAAAGCTGCCTTTTGAGCTTGCATCAATCTCGCGATTGGGCTAAAAAGGCAGCTGATTATATTGTACTAATTATTAGACGTTTCGATAACTAAGAGTTTGTTCATATACATATCTGTGAATTGCTTCATCTGTTTCTGTAAATTCAAGGTTTCTGCGGGCAAAAACTCTTTTGGCAATGGTAATGGATTTGTCAATATTGTGAACAGAGAAACCTGATACACTACCCCAGGAGAAACTGGGGATAAAGTTTCTCATAAAACCTGCTCCGAAGATTTGCGCACCTACTCCCACAACGGTGCCCGTATTAAACATGGTATTGATGCCACATTTAGAATGGTCGCCCATGAATGTACCGCAGAATTGCAATTCTGTTTTTACGAAACTTTCTTCCTGGTAATCCCACAGTCTTACTGATTCATAGCTGTTCTTGAGGTTGGATGTATTGGTGTCAGCACCCAGGTTGCACCATTCTCCGATAACACTATGGCCCAGGAAACCATCATGGGCTTTGTTTGTATATCCAAAAATAATGGTATGACTGACTTCTCCTCCTACTTTACAATGAGGACCGATAGATGTCGCACCATATATTTTCGCTCCCATTCTGATTTTTGTATCTTCACCAATGGAAATCGGGCCACGAAGGATAGCTCCATCCATAATCTGGGCATTTTTACCAATGTATACCGGGCCTTCGGTGGCATTGATAATTACATGTTCGAGAATGACGCCCTCCTCAATGAATACTTTTTCTGGTGCGCTTACCTTTACTGTATCAGGAATGGGTTGCGAGCGACGTTTATGGGTTAGTAACTGGTAGTCGCTTAAAATGGCATCTTCATTCATTTCAATGAGATCCCACAGGAAATTCACCTTCTTAATTTCAGATTTTGTTTGTAAAGGAGCAATCGAATCAATAAGGCTCCAATCAAGGTTTTCAATATCTTCTTCTTTTAGTCTCAATGCAATTATGGTTTCACCTGTAATGAGTGTTTGGTTGGGTGAAAGTTCATGGATTTCTTTGATGAGGATTTCATCTGGTAAAATGCTGCTGTTGATCAAAATATTGTCGGCTTCTTTAACCAGGGGGAATTTGACGTTCAGATATTCTTCGGTAAGGGTAGAAGTTTTTGCGTTGAGCATTTTTTCCCATTTTTCCCTGATGGTAAGAATCCCCAGTCTGATATCGGCAATAGGCCTGGTAAATGTAAATGGTAACAGATGATTACGGGTCTGATCTCCGAATAAAATATAATTCATTGTGCTATTATTTAGATTAGTCAATCACTTTATGGAAGATTGTCTAAAGGTATGAATTTTTTTAAAAAAAAAGCCCTTTTTAAAAGGGCTTAAGGGCAAAATATTTACGTTTTTTACTTTTTTAAATGCTTCTGGTATTTTGACTTAAACTTGTCAATTCTACCCGCGGTATCCACCAGCTGTTGTTTTCCTGTATAGAAAGGATGTGATGTGTGAGAAATATCAAGTTTGATCAAAGGATATTCTTTTCCGTCTTCCCATTCGGCAGTTTCTTTACTGCTGGCAGTTGATTTTGTCAGGAAGGAATAGTCATTTGACATATCCTTGAAAATCACTAAACGGTAATTTTTGGGATGGATATCTTTTTTCATTACGCTAAAAATTTATTAAACAGGCCTGTTTGTTAGTATATTATGTAAATCTTATCTGAATGACAACTCCCGAAAAATAACATTTCGGTATTTTTCGGGAGTGCAAAGATACAATTAAAAAGTAAAGTACCAAAACCTTTTTAGAAAATTAATCTTCAAGGATGTGTACTGTCAGACCACTGCGCAGTTTGGGTTCAAACCAGGTGGTTTTGGGCGGCATAATGTTGTCCGTATCAGCAATGTCAATCAGCTGCTTCATGGTTACGGGATAAAGAGCAAAAGCTACTTCCATTTCTCCACTGTCAACTCTTCTTTTGAGTTCCTTCAAACCACGTATGCCTCCAACGAAGTCAATCCTTTTGTCGGTACGCAGATTTTTTATTCCCAGCATGTGGTCTAATACATGCTGCGAAAGGATGGTAACATCCAATACACCAATAGGGTCACTGTCGTCATAGGTATTTTCTCTGGCATTGAGTTCATACCATTTTCCTTCCAGGTACATGCTGAAATTGTGAAGCCTGGCAGGTTTGTATTCCTGCTCTCCTTTTTCAGTAACTTCAAAAACCTCGTTTAGCTTTGTAAGGAACTCTTTTTTGGTAAGTCCGTTAAGATCTTTAACTACCCTGTTATAATCAATAATAGTAAGCTGATCATCGGGGAATACTACCGACATGAAAAAGTTGTATTCTTCATTTCCGGTATGGCCGGGGTTGTTTTTTTTCTTTTCATTGCCTACAAGGGCGGCTGCAGCAGTGCGGTGGTGGCCGTCAGCTACGTAAAAAGCAGGCACTTTTTCAAAAAGCTGACTGAGTTTCTCAACGGTTTCAGCATTTTCGATAACCCAGAGGCTATGACCAAAACCATCGTCAGCCATAAAATCATATTCGGGCTCATTTTTGGTGATTTCTCTTACCACCCGGTCAATTTCTTTTACCGCAGGGTAGGAGAAAAATACAGGCTCGGCGTTGGCGTTAAGTACACGCACATGCTTCATCCGGTCTTCCTCTTTGTCGGGCCTGGTTAGCTCATGCTTCTTGATGATGTTGTTCATATAGTCTTCAACACCTGCACAACCCACAATGCCATACTGAGTTTTGTTGCCCCAGGTTTGAGCATATACATAATAATTTGCCGTATCATCCTGCTTCAGCCATCCTTTTTCGATAAATATTTTGAAATTTTCAAGGGCTTTGTCATACACCTGCTGCGAATAGAGGTTGGTATCTTCGGGAAGCTCTATCTCGGGCTTTACTACCCGCAGGAAACTGTATTGATTGCCTTCGGCTTCAGCACGCGCTTCTTTTGAGTTGAGTACATCATAAGGCCTGCTGGCCAAATCTTTAACTATTTCTTTCGGGGGACGCAGCCCCTTAAAAGGTCTGAAAATTGCCATGTTGGTTTTCTTTATTAATGGTTATTTTTTCAACCTGCCTGCCGGAGTTTCAATGAGGAGTGAAATGGTCGGTCTGGCAGGTTTTCCCGCCTGCGCGGGAACGAATAACCTGTGATTGTATTATTATAATTGGAATTAGGGTTTAGCGGTTTACCTGGAAAGTGTTGTCTCCTTTTTCAAAGAAAGCTACAATTTGTTCTGCAGCGGCTATACCAGCATTGATATTAGCTTCAGAAGTTTGTGCTCCCATTTTTTTGGCTGGAAAGATATATCTTCCGGCAAATTTCTCTTTCACAATGTCTTTACAGTCGGGTACCAGGTCAGAAAGGTAATTAAAGTCAGTTCTTTCTTCAAAAACCTTTAAAAGGCTATCTTCACAAATCACTTCTTTCCTGGCAGTGTTTACCAGTGTTGCTCCTTTGGGCATAGAGGAAAGAAGCTTGTAGTCGATAGATTTTTTGGTTTTCTCATTGGCTGGAATGTGCAAAGAGATATACTGGCATTTTTTGTAAAGTTCCTCTACGGAATCTACAGCATTAACACCATCTTTTTCGATATCTTCTTTTTTTACGAAGGGGTCAAAAGCATGAACGATCATGCCAAAGCCTTTGGCAATAGTAGCTACGTATTTGCCCACATTTCCATAGGCATGGATACCGATGGTTTTGCCGCGAAGTTCGCTTCCGGAAGTTCCGTTGAAACCATTGCGAATGTTGTATAGCATCATGGCAAAAGCCAATTCGGCCACTGCGTTGGAGTTTTGCCCGGGAGTGTTCATGGCAACCACTTTTTTTGCCGTGCAGGCATCCAGGTCGATGTTATCATATCCTGCACCCGCCCGCACAATGATACGCAAGTTGGCTGCAGCTTCAATTACTTCTGCTGAAGCCTGGTCGCTGCGGATTATCATACCGTCTGCAGTTTCTACAGCTTTCAGCAAGTCGGCTTTGTCTGTATACTTTTCCAGCATCATTACTTCATAGCCGGCTTTGTCAAATACATTCTTGATTCCTTCCACCGCAACAGGTGCAAATGGCTTCTCTGTGGCAACTAATATCTTCTTCATCTTTTTTTATTTTTTGTATAAATCCGGGAACGGCTATTTTGCCGCACCCGGATATAAATATATTGACACTTAATTTCTGGACTGACAGGGTTGTTTGATGCAGTGCATTTTGCAATGTAACCCTATCCCTTCTGCTCCGGCAGCCGCAACAGAATGCCAACGACCAGAAGATTTATTTTTTGTGGGTTTTTTCAAACTCCTGCATGGTTTCAACCAGTGCCTGCACACTTTCTATGGGCATTGCATTGTAGGTTGATGCCCGGAAACCACCTACTGAGCGGTGACCTTTCAGGCCTACCATTCCTTTGGAGGTTGCAAATGACAGGTATTCCTGTTCCAGCTCTTTGTATTCGTCTTTCATTACGAAGCAAATATTCATCAACGAACGGGAGTCCTTCTCAGCTGTACCATTAAACAGTTCATTGCGCTCTATTTCATCATACAATACTTTGGCTTTTGCTTCATTGATTTGCTGCATCTTAGCTACTCCGCCCAGTTTTTTTATCCAGCGCAGGGTTTCCATACATGTATATATGGGCAAACAGGGAGGAGTGTTGAACATTGAACCTTCATCAATGTGCGTCTGGTAGTTAAGCATGGTGGGGATAGCTCTTTCATTTTTGCCCAGCAGGTCTTCACGGACAATTACAAATGTTACACCGGCAGGTCCAAGATTTTTTTGTGCTCCACCATAAATAAGCCCATATTTTGAAACATCGATCGGGCGACTGAAAATATCTGATGACATATCAGCTACCAATGGAACGGGTGAGTCCATGTCCTCATGAATCTCTGTGCCGTAAATGGTGTTGTTGGTAGTAATATGGAAATAATCTGCATCTGCAGGAATGGTGAATCCTTTTGGGATATAGTTGAAGTTTTTATCAGCGCTGGAGGCTACAGTTTCCACATCACCAAAAAACTTTGCTTCTTTGGCTGCTTTTTTTGCCCAAACGCCTGTTTCGAGATAAGCTGCTTTCTTTTTGTGAAGGTTGTAAGGAACCATGCAAAACTGAAGGCTTGCGCCACCACCCATGAACAATACCTTATATCCTTCGGGGATATTGAGCAATTCTTTAAACAGAGCAACTGTTTCATCCATTACTGCCTGAAAGTCTTTTCCTCTGTGTGAAAGTTCCATAACGGAAAGTCCTATTCCGTTCAAATCCATTACTGCTTTGGCAGTATTTTCAATTACTTCCGGGGCCAGAATGGAAGGTCCGGCACTAAAATTATGTTTTTTCATTTTTTGAGTTGTTTAGAATTACTATTAATCGATAAATAAGGGTGATATGTTAAATAGGGTGTTCTGCTTTTTGTTTCAACAACTTTGTCTTGCGCTATATTACAATATGAAATGAAAATTCTTGATATTGGTGAAAGATTAAAACTTAAGTTCCATCAACCGTTCGCAATTATAATAATTATAGGGCAAAATTGGGAAAATTATTACAATGTTTGAAGAAAAAGCACATAAATATTTTCTCATGCAAATCAAACAAATATATGCATTTTTTCCGTCATTGCCTATATGCTTGTTGATCAGCGATATACAGAATGAATGAAATTGTTTATCATCGATTAACAATTTGAAATGTAGTTTATTAACCAGATGGTGCAGCGATCAGTTACCCCTGGGGGGAGTAGGTCGCGGGGGAGGTCTTCTTCTGGGGTTTCTTACATCCACATCGGGCACAAATATCCATTTTCCTTCATCAAACATAAATGCGTCGAATATATTTGTTTCAGGAAAGTAAAACTGGTAATTTCCGCGCAGAAAACTGTGGCTTGGTGCCATACGGTCGAAAATTATGATTTCCTGCGGTCTTCTGCTTTGTTCCAATACATGCGATTCATAACGTATAACCATGGATGCTTTGGCAGAATATTCGAAAATTACCCGACGGTGACGGTTATTGGCATACCTGAACATGGACATCCCAAATGAAGGTCTCCCTTTGCCCAATACCCTTATGGGTTCAAGAATTCGTTTCCGTGTTAGTGGATTGTCGCCTCTCCAGCCCAGCAAAAGGTAATAGTCGCTGCGCCGGTGAGTTTTATGAATGAGCTCAGTGTAATAAGCTCCGTACCAGTTTTCATGGTCAAGTGTTTCAAATTGGGGGTCAGTTAATTCAGATGCCTTGTCGGTAAGGGTAAACAATTGATATTCTTCACCACCCTTTTGCGGAGACTGGAAGAAACCAAAGTATTCAAATTGGCTATCCTGAAGAGGGACATACCAGCTTATGATTCTGAAACTCTCGTCGGGTGCCTTGATACGCGAAACAAATACAAGGGAATCAAAAGGGTAATCGAATGAGCCTTCTTTTTGCAACACCTTTTCAAACTTTGTTTTAAACTCATAATTGATGGCAAGACGTTCAAAATCATTTTCAGGTTCAATAATTCTATGCATAATTCTTTTCAGGCTGTCTTCATGTGCGGCAAAATCATTCTGGCTATATGCGGAGGTAAAAGCTCCCGTACAAAACAGGGTGACAAAAAACAGCGTAAATACGCTATGCTGGTTTAGCGAAAACCTTTTTCTGCCTGCTTTTCTGCCTATTGACGGTAGTACTACCATGGGGAAAGTTAACATAAATGGAATCGTTTTTTACTGTTGAAGGATGCTGAAGTATGGGAAATCTCGATTTTTAATGATAACGGATACTGACTATTTTAGTTGGAAAAACATTTGTTTTCTTCAATGGATTCTTAGTCCAAACGGTAAAATTATTACTAATTGTATAACTTTACCCTTATTTCTATGGAAACAATTGAATAATATTTCCTGAGTGAAACAGCTTTATCAATTGTTTTCGATTGTGTTTAAATGATTAATCATGGAGGCTGCCTTTCTTATCGGGCAAATGTCAATTTGAAAGGGTAAATCCTTCTGTAAACAAACATAACAAATTCTACTGGCACTAAACATCATCATAGTTTATGAAATTATCATTTAATGAAAGGAAACAGGCATTCATTGTGCTGGGGCAGAAACTATCCAACGTTTTGAACAACGTACCCGAAACAGGTGCATTTAGTGCTGCTGAAAAAGATTTCTATAATGAAATACATGACAGTGCATCAAAAAATTCATGGTTTACTTTGGAGAATGTAAAGTCAGCCATGGAGGGCGTTGCAGCAATGCTTTTGCCGGAAGCATTAGATAGCTGGTTATTGGCTTATCCCAATATAAGCAGGCAGGTTTCTAACCCCAGAACTGTAGCTGTAATAATGGCCGGGAACATCCCCTTTGTTGGATTTCATGATATGTTATGCGTTTTACTTTCCGGCAATCGTTTTTTGGGTAAGCTTTCTTCCCAGGATTTATTCTTGCCGGTAAAGTTTGCGGGGATGCTTTTTGAGGCAGAACCCAAAATGGAAGCAATGGTTTCTTTTTCAGATGGTATCATCAAAGAGTTTGACGCAGTTATTGCCACAGGAAGCAACAATTCGGCAAGGTATTTTGACTACTATTTTGGTAAGTATCCACATATTATCCGCAAGAACAGGAACAGCCTGGCGGTTCTTACAGGTGAAGAAACAAAGGAAGAGTTAACCGGCCTGTCAAATGATATTTTTCAATTTTATGGAATGGGATGTAGAAATGTTTCCAAAATTCTGGTGCCCCAGGACTTTGATTTTATCCCTTTGATTGAAAGTTTTCATTCCTGGCAACATCTGAAAGATCATAGCAAATACTTCAATAACTATGAATACCAGAAAGCCATCTTCCTTGTTAATCAGAGACCTCATCTTGACAACGGATATTGCCTGTTGGTGGAAGATGAACGACTGGTGTCTCCGCTTGCTGTTTTGCATTATGAGTTTTACTTTTCTCACAATGCTGTTGAGAACTATATCAGCACCCATCTTGATGCTTTACAATGCGTAGTCGCCAGGGAGGGATTAAGGTTCAATACAATTACTTCCGTTTTGCCGGGAGAAGCACAAAAGCCACGGCCACAGGATTATGCCGACGGGGTTGATACCCTTTCATTTTTGCTGGATTTGCAGTAAGTTGGCTTTTACTGTCAGGGGAATGCTTTTGGGGATTCAAACTCATGGGTGGCATGGATAACATTGCCATCTGAATCAATTCCTTCAATGGTTATTATCAACAGCACGGGTTCCTGTTTCATGGGAATTCTCAATGTCGTTTTCCCTTGATTGTTTAAATTAAGAAAGGGGTGGAATAAGATGGTTTGAGTGTAGTTTTCATCTTCAAAAAATAATTTCTTCAGTTGAGCTTCGGATGAAGTGAATCTTCGGGGGATATAATAGCCATCCATAATGTAATTTATAATTATTCTTTCTGAGATGGAACCTCTTCGCGAAAAGGCAACAATGGCTCCGTTGGATCCTCTTACCCCAAAAATGGATGCATTGGGTCCTTTGAAAATCTCAATGCTTGATATATCCATTACAGACAGTTGCAGGAATTGTGCGCTTGAATACTGAACCCCATCCACTAGTATAAGGGGCTGATTGCTGAAAAAAATACTGCCCTTCCCCCTGATTATAATGCTGTTTCCATCTACCTGCACCCCTGACACACTTCTGGTTAGCACTTCTCTCATGTTTTGAAATCTTGTGTCATTTTCTCTGAAGTAAAGGGTTTGGTCGGGTCTTCCGTAGCTTTTCTTTGATGACTCTTTTTCAAGCTTAATATATCTGTCAGAATCTTTAGGTTGACCAGACCTTCTGAAGCGCCAACCGGCAGTTCCTCTTGGAAGAAGCCTTCGTGAATGGAAGTTAAGCTTTTGTTCTTCTTCCTGGATGCGGTCAGGAAACAATTCGAGAGCCTTAGGAGTGCTTTTTTGAATACCAGAAATTGAAATCTCTGCTTTAAAGTCACCATGTTCTTCAAAACCATTGAAGCTAAAATGACCTTTGTTATCGGTGCGGGTTCTGAAAATTCTTCCCTCTTCTACCAGGCTAAGTGATACATCAAAGTCTGTATTGTCAGTTCTCAGAGCGGCTTCTGTCGGGGTTATGATTCCGTATATGGGAAATCCCTTGCTTTCGCGTGAATATTTCAATTCTTCCAGCTTGTCACTTGCAAGGTCGCTCCATCGAAACCTTTTCCATGCCGATACCATCATCAGAAGATCGGATCGGTGAAGGTTGTTGTTATGGTCGAAATAAGACAATGGATTTTGAACGGGTTGAATAAGATCGGAGGATAGAAATATGTTGCTGATAATATTTTCAGATGGGATTTCTATGTTTCGTGAAGCGGCAACAACTGATACTGAATAAGCTGCTGTATCTCTGGTAAATTCTTCGAAATGAATTTTCAGGTCAATGAATTCTTCTGAGTATTTTTCCAGCTCAAATTTTACATTTGTGTTTAAAGGAGGTGGGATAAAAAAAAGCCTTTCAGCAATTACTTCCGCTGAAGCATTGAAAAGGGTTGCAACTGATATTCCGGGGGTAAGCTCATCTTTATTTAATGAAAGGGAGAAAGGATACTCTTTGTTTTCGAGTTGAATCATATTTTGCACCTGCCCATGGTTGTGAATAACCAGGTAGGGGTTGTTTTGAGAGTTTTGTTCATGAAAAGAACTATTCACAATAACTTTTACCTGCTCCTTACTTGTTTCAACCCTTAGTGTATGGCCTTTATGCCTGACATCTCTGATGGGGAATGTTTTTCTTTTACCGTCAGGGAATACCACATGGGCATTGTACTTTAAGTTCTCTGCAGGCATCAATGTAAAAGTGCCCTTGCCCTGGAAACTGGTTTTCAGCAAAGCAACTTCTTCTCCTGCTGAATTGCTGACATAGCCTTCAACAAGAATCCCTTCTCCCAGTTCGTTGGTGGCATGAAAGGCAATCCTGCTTTCAATTCCGTAAATCATTGGTCCGCCTTCGGGAAAAAACGCTATACGGAATTGTTCTTCTCTTTTTTCCAGTTCACGGTTGATTCTTCTGTTCGACCTTGCTTCTCGTCTGTTGATAATTTTTGTTTCGATGGGATTGTTGACGAAAAAGAATTTCTCGAAAATGAAGTCCTCATGGAAGTTCAACATCCAGCTGGTGTATGCCCTGATATAATGGTTTCCTGAATTGACAGAGTCTGGTAATGAAAAATCACCAGAGGCATATCCGTTCTCTGTATGAAGGATTTTTTTGCCGATAAGGGTGCCATTTGTGTTAAATATCTCTACGAAAAGGGTTGTTTCAGCAGCATCGGGTTTGTGCGTGTCCGATTTTATCACATATGCCTTAAACCATAAAATATCACCGGCATAATACTCCTGTTTATCAAGATGGAGGTAAACTTTTTGCTGTGGCAATAAGCTCTCAAAAGCTTCACGGATATTAACAGACTTCTCTTCCCCGGCAGATATCTGCAGGAATGAAATCAGGAACATGATACTAAGGACTGTTTTGAACATATTGCCGGGTATTTTACAACTGTAAGGTGCAGGTTTATGGTTTTAAAAGGGCTGTTTCAGACTTATAAAGGTACGAAATATTTAGCCAATGCTCAACTTATTTACTGTATTTAACTATCAGGAAACAGTGATGACAATCACACTGTATTCATAAAAAATACAGGGCATAGGAGGATTTGCATAAGTGTTGTCGAACCATTATTTTCAGAGTATACCCGGAAATACTTTACAGACAAATTGTTCTTTTTTGTCTGTTTGGTTATATTTGTATGACTTGAACTTTGAATTTCTATATATCAAGTCAATTATTAGTTTTTTTTATTCCTGAACCTAAAATGAGAAGCTTATGTCTTTTTTAACCAAAATAATGAATTTACTGGTTGTGGGAATATTGCTGTTGCCAGTAGTATGTAAAGATTCAAAAGCTCAAAACTTTGAATTGCAGCGATCACAAATGGTGGAAACCCAGATCAGGGAAAGGGGAATCCGGGACCGGCATACGCTAAGGGCCATGGGCAAAGTGCCCAGGCATCTCTATGTACCCCAAAACCAGCGGCGCTTTTCTTATACCGACAGGCCGCTACCCATTGGGTATGGACAAACCATCAGTCAGCCCTACATTGTAGCCTACATGACAGAAATTATAAAACCCCGGCCTGATTTCAGGGTACTGGAAATCGGAACCGGGTCAGGATACCAGGCAGCTGTTCTGGCTGAAATTGTAGCGCATGTTTATACGATTGAGATTGTTGAACCCCTTGGCGAAACAGCACGGGCTATTCTTGAAAAGGAATACAACAATGTGAGTGTGAAAATCGCTGATGGTTATTATGGCTGGGAGGAGTATGCACCCTTTGACGCCATTGTGGTTACTGCTGCTGCCGAACACATCCCACCCCCCCTTATTGAACAGCTCAAAGATGGCGGAGTCATGATTATTCCCGTGGGTTCTCCTTTCAGGGTTCAGCAGTTGATGCTTGTGGAAAAGAAAGGCGAAAGCATTACTTCACGCAGTCTTATGCCGGTTAGATTTGTACCCTTTACTTCATCCGACTAAAATGATGTTTTCATGAGGAGTGCCTCTTTTTATTTCAGCAAGGAGAACAGGGTGATTTTATCTCTGGGCATGCTCTCTGCTGCCATTATTGCTTTTCAGCTCGTGCTAATGCAGGTGATATCTATTATGCAGTGGTATCATTTTGCTTATATGATTATCTCCATTGCAATGCTGGGATTTGGTGCCGCCGGTACAGCCCTTGCATTGATGCGAGAAAAGCTTTTGTCTGCTGCCTCATGGCTGGCGCCTGTGTTGATGTGCCTCTCCGGGATTTTTATGATTTTTTCTGTTTGGCTGGCCCGGTTGCAGGTTTTTCAGTTTGACGTTTATGTTTTGTTTGTTGAGAGAAGTCAGTTTGGAATCCTGGCAGCAAACTACCTGATTTTTTTTCTTCCCTTCTTTTTTGGGGCTTTGGCAATCGGAATTCTTTTAACCAAAAATGCCGGCAATATCGGAAAATTTTATTTTGCCAACCTTATTGGTTCGGGAATAGGAGGGGTATTGCTTGTTTTTCTTTTGTCGGTAATGTTTGCCATAGAAGCCCTGCCGGTCGCCGCAATGCTTGCCGTTTTAGCTTCCATAATGGGTTTCGACCTGCAACGCCATAAGGGACTCCAGGCAGGGGTTATTATGCTGGGGATGGCAGTATTGGTTTTTGCTTTTTGGTTACCCGGTGAAGTGCCCCTTTCTCAATATAAAGGAATGTCGCGTTCATTGTTGTTGCCCGATGCCAGGGTTGTGCACAGCAAACCCGATATTCATGGAAGGGTTGATGTGGTTGCTTCAAATGCCATGCGGTATGCTCCGGCGCTGAGTTTTACCTATACCGGAAGGGTTCCGGTCAAAAAAAATGTTTACACCAATGGCGAGTTTTACGGAGTAATACCTCAATTTGATACCACTGTCACCAATATCCATGATTTCACTACAGAGGCTTTGCCCTATATAATGGGAGCCAGAGAGACGGTTCTGTTGCTCAATGCCTCCACCGGAACTGCCCTGGCTCATGCGTTACAGAGGGGAGCAGCGAAGGTGCAGGCAATCACTGCTGTCCATGCGGTTAAAGCGCTTATGGAAAATGAATTTGCACAAGAGTCATCGTTTCTTTTTCATGATAAAAGGGCCGAAGTGTTATATCAGGATAGCAGGCAATTTCTTTTTTCGGCAAAAGACAATTCTTATGATGCTATTATCCTGCCCAGGATGGAGGCATTTGGAGGTTCGGCCGGTTTAAATGCACTTGTGGAAGATTATACCCTGACCATTGAAGCATTTAGCCAGATGTGGGACAAGCTTTCTGAGGACGGTGTAATTGCTGTAACCTCATGGATGGATTATCCCCCCCGAACAACACTGAAGATTGCTGCCACGCTCGTTCAGGCCCTTGGCAACCAGGGTGTAACTGATCCGCGAGATCACATGGTAGCTGTCAGAAGCTGGGGTACGATCACCTTTGTGGTCCAGAAAAGTCCTCTTGACCAGGCAGTAGCAGGTAAAATAAGAAGTTTTTGCCGCGAGATGCTTTTTGATCCCGTTATTCTGCCGGGATTTGATCCCCAGAATGAAACCCTTTACAACCAACTTGAGGATGATAGTTTCTTTTCGTACCTCGATAAAATAATTTCCAGGGAGGATCCTGATTTTTTTGAAAACTATTCTTTTTATGTAGCACCTGCTACTGATGACAAACCTTACTTCGGCCGGTTTCTGAAAACCTCTGAGATTCAGCAGCAACTTAAGGAGTATGATGATTTACCCTTTCTTGAGCTGGGCTACCTTATTGTATGGATTACCCTGGCTCAGGGTGCATTTCTTGCCATCGTGCTTATAATTATTCCGCTGTTCAGGTTAAGAAGCAAAAGCAAGAGTAAAACTGCCACCATTTTTTATTTTGGAGCGCTGGGATTGGGGTATATGTTTGTGGAAATAATATTCATTCAGCGTTTTATTCTTTATTTTGGGCATCCCATGTATGCCATTGCTGCCGTTATCAGCACAATGATGATAGCCAGTGGTATTGGCAGCTATTTCTCCGGTCGTTTCAAACTGGCTCATAAGGTTTCTGCAGTTTCAACGTTGGTAGTTTCCCTTCTGATTCTTTTGTATGCAGTTTCTCTTACTCCCTTGTTAATGCATACCATTAACCTTTCGTTGGCGGTAAAAGTCTTCATCGCCTTTGTGTTGCTGTCGGTTCCTGCTTTTTTTATGGGAATGCCATTCCCTTCTGCAATCCGGGTTCTGGATGCAAACCGCCAGGATCAGATTCCATGGGCATGGGGTATTAACGGTTCATTGTCGGTGATAGCAACTGCTTTGGCTACACTAATTGCCGTGGAAATGGGGTTCAGGGTTGTCATGTTTTTTGCGATGATGCTTTACCTGGTTGCTTTTGCTGTTGCTTTGATTAATTTTGCCAGGGAAAAACCATCATGAGCCCGCTTCAAAAAGCAATGTCTTCTGCCGGTTTCTGCCTTCAACCATTTAAGACAGTGGGTTCGCAGGTAATGGATTGTTGCATCAAACCTTGTAGTAGTTTATGAAAACAATGTGAAGAAGGAAAGGAAAAATAGTCCGCAACAAACTCAATGAATTTGCAAATTATATTACATGGAAAATAAATACATAAGCAGCTTACAGAATCCGTTGATAAAAGAGGTGGCAAAGTTGCAGCAGAAAGTTGCCGCACGCCGCAGTTCAGGTTTGTTTGTTGTTGAGGGAGTCCGTGAAGTTTCGCAGGCGATACTGGCGGGGGTAAGGGTCGAAAATATCTTTTTGTGTGAGGAAATATTCGCGAATGATACATTTTATCCCATTGACCTGCAAAATCCCACCCAGGCGATTACCCGTGTAAGTCCCGCGGTATATGAAAGGATGGCTTACCGGGGAAAAGCTGAAGGCATACTTGCCGTAATGCAAAACTTTGATACAAGCCTGGCACAAGTCCGGCTTTCCTCACAACCCCTGGTGATGGTGCTTGAATCGGTGGAAAAACCGGGGAATCTTGGAGCTATATTGAGAACCGCCGATGCAGCAGGTGTGGATGCCGTAATAATTTGCGATTCCCAAACTGATATTTTTAATCCCAACGTAATACGATCATCGTTGGGTTGTCTTTTTTCTGTAAAGGTAGCCGTGTGTAATACCACCGATTATTTTGACTGGGCAGCCAAACATGATATTACGACCATGATCGCATCAGTTCAGGGCAATGTTCCCTATTATCAGCCGGATATGACCAGACCTCTTGCGCTGGTTTTTGGCACTGAGGCTGATGGCTTATCGAAAGTATGGTATGAAAAGTCCCACTATTATCTGAATATCCCTATGGCTGGAAAAATTGACTCTCTGAATGTATCTGCATCAGCAGCCATTATGGTATTTGAGGCTGTGCGACAAAGAAAGCAGGGACCCAACAGGTAAACGGATAAAAGAAAAAAGTCAGGAGGTTTTTTTCTGTTTCCTGCGCTTTAACTCCTTTCGTATAAGGAATAGCTCTCTGCCTGTCTGGCCGGCCACTGAAGTGTTTTCTTCGGCTCTTCTTATAAGGTATGGCATAACCAGCCGCAAAGGCCCGTAAGGCACATATTTGCTCACATTATACCCTTCCTTTGCCAGGTTATAACTTATGTGATCACTCATCCCCTTGAGTTGAGAAAAATGAATTCGGGGATGGTTTTTGTCCAATTCGTTTATATCTATGATGAAGGCCGCCTCCATATTGCTGTTTTCGTTATGAGAACCAATACATACAGCGATGTTTTCAATGTTTTCGATACAGAAGCGAACAGCATCATCAAAAGCTGCGTCGGTAGAAGCCTTGTTAGGGTGTATGGGAGAAGCATAACCTTTTTTCATAGCTCTTGCACGCTCTTTCTCCATGTACGCCCCCCGTACAATTTTAAAACCAGGAATGTAATTTTTTTCCAGTGCGTCTGATGTAAGTTTTTTCAGGTAGTAGAGTTTGTCTATGCGATACATTTGCAGTGTGTGAAACACCACCGGTTTGGTGGTATTGTATTTTTGCATTAACTCTTCCACAAGGTTGTCAATAGAATTCTGGATCCAGCTTTCTTCGGCATCAATCATAACAGAAACACCAATTTCGGCTGCCTTTTTACAGATTTGTTCTGCCCTTGCTTTTATTCTTGCCAGTTCCTGTTTTTCCGCATCAGAAAGAATGTAATCTCCGTTGATTTTCTCCAGCAGCCTGAAACGTGCGATTCCGGTTATTTTGAAAACAGCAAACCCAATGTTGTCATTGTTTCCGCTTAGTTCGATGCTTGCAATAATACGGTCTCGTGCCTCATCAAATTCTTTCTCCGTTTCTCTCCCTTCGGCAGCGTAGTCAAGTACTGCCTTGATGTTGTATTTTCCGAGCTTTTCAATGGATTCGTGGCACTCCTCCAAAGTTTCCCCACCACAGAAATGCTCAAATACAGTGTTCTTCAGCGCCCAGTTGAGGGGGAATCTGAGATGATTGGCAAGGGTTAGCAGCCAGGAGCCGGTTTTTGCAATCCACGGACTTTTTACCATCCAAAACATCCAGTAAGCTTTTCTTAGCTGTTTGTTGGTTTTGTCCGAAAAAGCAATTTCTGTATTATCAAATGAAAACATGGATATACTCGGGATAAGGGGAGAAAAAGCGAAAACTATTGAACCTATTGATGAGTAGCTTTACTCATGGCTTGTCAATAATTCCCAGTGGGTCGAAGAACGTGCTCAGTAATGAATCATCGTCATCATCGTCCTGATCGTATTCAATGTTGGGAATAACTGTCAGAACCGGGATTTCCGCCTTGTCAATAATCTGTTCGGCATCATTTTTACCAAAAAGCTCCGTAAATCGACCACTCTTCTCAGCAACAATCATGATCAGGTCAGCATCTGTTTTTTCAGCATATTCAAGAACTTCGTCGTGAATGTCGGCCCCGGGTTTTATGATTACTTCTGCTTTGGCTTTGGCACCTGCACTTTCTACATAGTCCAGTATTTTCTTTAGCAGGGCTTCCTTTTCTATCTTGAAAACGCTGCTTTTAGAACCTAATACTCCGATTATGTGTATGGTTGAACCAAAATAGTTGGCGAACTTGATGGCTTTATTAATTTTTTGTGTGCTCTCGTAATTAAAGTCAATGGGTATAACGATGTTCTTATAGCCTACGTGGTGATGTTTCTTTTTTACTACCATTACAGGAACCTTGGAGCTGCAAACTACCTTGTAAGCATAACTGCCCACCAGATGCTGGACCCCTTTTTTGCCATGAATACCCATTATAATGAACTCCGCAGATAATTTATCGGCAGTATTGCTAATGGCCTCAAAAATGCTTCCCTCTTCGATAGTTCCGCTGATATCAATACCAGAACGGTTGCTGCTGGCTTCTGCAACCTTACTGATGAGTTTTTCAACCCTGTCACGCTGGAATTGGGATGTTTTTTTGCTTACTACATGGAGCATACGGATCTTATGATCGAATAGTTTAGCTATTTCAATGGCATGGTCTAATGCACAATCTGCTACGGGGGTAAAATCAGTGGGGACTATTATTACGTCTCTTTCCATTGTTTGCGTTATTTTAAATGTTCATAACAGACCTTTAACAGGTATTTGATACTGCTACAAGCTGATAGTGGGCAAAATTACTTTATTTTTAGAAATGGGTGATTGAAAATCATTAAATCGGACCACAGATTCTAAATGGTGCTTAAGGGACTCCGTCGGCAGTATTGCTTTTTAATACTCCTAAAGGATCTACCATCGATGTTACCATACCGGGCTTAAAGTCTGCTGATGGAACGATGCTCAATACGGGAATCTCTGATTTTGATATTATTTCCTGTGCGTTGGAACCCACATAAAAATCGATAATGCTTTTTTTCTGCTGGGTCATAATTACAATCAGATCTGCCGAAATTTTATGGCTGTAGTCAAGAATCATTTCAGAAACTGATTTCTCCTTTTGGACAAAGAACTCCGCTTCGCAGTGCACTCCGTTTTTTTGAATGGCATTTTTAACCTGGTTTAACTGAACCTGTTTCAGTAGTTTGGTTATTTTGTTGTTTCCCCTGAGAATGCTAATGATATTTATTTTTGCCCCAAAGTAACCCCCAAACTCAATTGCTTTCTGAACCTGCTTCTTGGTTTGACTGGTAAAGTCTAAAGGTAGCAGGATGGTGGTGTATTTGCCCGGAAGTTTTGAGATTGATTTGACGGTAATGACCGGGCAATGGGCTTCGCGGATTACATTTAAGGTATTGCTGCCAATGATTCTCCTGCTTTTGCTGGCAAACATGTTGCTGTTATTTCCCATTACAATCAGCAATACTTCCTGTTCCCTTGCTGTTCCTATTATTTTATCGTAAGGCTTCCCTTTTTCGATCAGTGCAGATACCTTCACTGCTGCTTTTGTAGAAACATTTCCTGCCAAAGCCTCAAGTTTGTCAAATTTTTCCCGCGCTTCTTCAATAATATTTTTCAGATATTCTTCAGGGGATCTTAGTTTTCCTAAAATACTTATCCCCTCTATCACATAGAGCAAAAGCAGGTCTGCATCAAAAAGGCTGGCAAGTTCATAAGAGTGTACCAGAGCATGCATTGACTGCTCTTCGAAATCAACAGCCACCAATATCTTGTTCCTGGATGGTTTCATGGCTTACGTTTTTAATGTCAAATAACCGCTGACTGAATCAGATATTCTTCCCTTCCTATTTTTTTTAAATGTACAGTTTTTTTTATTCAAATTGACTACAAGAAAACTTTTTCTGCATGTTTTTTATAGGTCTCCGGTAAGATTATTTGCTTTTCCCGCTCCGTTTCAAATAGCTATTCTTTCAGGATCTTTGTGATGAGGTTAAAGTGAGTTAATGGCAAATGGTGATAAAATCTCATCCGGCTACCTGGCAATATTTATTAGTACTTTGTTTTTGCAAGAAAACAAGTAAATGTGCATTGTTGAAAACTTTGTAAAATTTACGCATTGTGTAATGTGCACATAAACAGGTGTGTATGTGCATAAGTGATTGGCTTAACAATAAATTAATGCAAAGATGGAGAAGTTTTGGTATTGCAAATTTTGCTTTTAAGCAGGTATTTTAAATGCCTGAGCGATATGGTATTTTTTAAAGAGCAGTTAATCAGTATTATATGATTATTAGGTTAGGGTAATTACTTACAGTTATTGCTTTTATTACTAAGTATTATCTTTGCATTGTAATTGTGGAATACCTCAATATTCTGCAAAGGCTTTGAATTTTTTATTAGAATTTCAATTATGATGTGGTAAATCAGTTACAGTGTAATGCATATACAAATATTTATTAACAACTAAATTTAAATCCAGTGAGAACGATTAAACTTACCCTTTTGCTTTTAATAGTTATGGTGACCGGTTTAAGTGCAAACGCACAAGAGAAATACCGTGTACAAGCCATGTTCGTTTATAATTTTGCCCGCATGACTGCATGGCCGCAAAGTTATCAAAGTGGTGATTTTGTAATTGGGGTTTATGGCAATAGCCCTGTGTATAAAGAAATGGCAGATCTTTCTGCAATGCGTAGTGTGGGTAATCAGCAGGTTACCGTAAAACAGTTTAGCAATGTTTCCGACATAGAGAATTGCCATATTATCTTCATTGCTCCCAGTCAATCCCGAAATGTTGCAGAAATTGCCCAAACGCTTAAAAGTAAAAATATTCATGCTTTGGTAATTACTGAGGGAAGAAATACGCTGGACAACGGTTCTGTTATCAACTTTATTATCGAGAATGATCGCCCGCGTTATGAGCTCAGTACTGCCAATGCACGGGAAATGGGGCTGACCCTTGGTGCTGAAATTACACGGTTGGCCAGTTCCGTTAAATAATAACTGATTTTTTTTTTAAAATACAGCAGGCTGTCTTAAAACAGTGTAAATACCCGACTATAAACTGGTTGAAATTTGAAGGTGCGTTTAACTGCCCTGTTTTCGACAAGTTAAACTTGCGGGATACACTTTTAAGACAGTCTTTTTTTTGAAGAAGCTTGTGGCTAAATACCTGGTAAGCTTTATGGGTTGCTCTTATTTCAGGGCAGGGTTGAGAAAGAACAGAGGAGTAGTGGTTTTCTCCATCAGCTTAATGCACGATTCCACGATGATGTATTCCTTGCTGTTGGTTTGATTTTGGGTGGAAACCATAATTAAATCAGCATCGATGTTTTCTGCATATTTAAGAATGCTCTCCGCATTGTTATATTGGTAAGTTTCCAGCGAAACATAATGACAAACCAGACCCGCTTTTCGGATTCGTTTTTTGGTTTTTTGAAGTGTGAGGTTGGTGCTCAGTTTTTTAAGCAATGATTGTTCCTGCTTCTGAGAAAACAGATGAATGGTACTGCCAAAAGCGGTGCCCAGTTCTATGGTTTTAGCCAGCAGGTTGTCTATTTTGATGGAATTGTCAAAGGGGAGGATGATATTTTTAAACCCCGAGTATTGTTTGGTTCCATTTGTCAGCAATACCGGGACAGGGCTTCCCAGGATAACTCTGGCAGCAAAACTGCCAATAATAAACTGAATTCCGTGCATCCCATGGGTACCCATGATTATTAGCTGTACACCAAATTTTTTGGCCGCTTCTCCAATAGAGGTAAAGATATTTCCGGTTACCAGGTTGGGAATGATTTTTACATTCAGTTTCTCCTGCTGTTCTTCTGCAAGCTGAATTACCTTTGCTTTGGTAGCCTCAAGGCTTGCTTCACTGGGTTGGGTTCTGTCGTCTACTACATGCAGCAAATGGATAGCTCCTTTGTGTTCCTTTAGGATATCTGCAGCATATTGAATTGCATGAACAGACCTGTTGGTAAAATCAACGGGTACAAGAAATGAGTATGCGACACCAGGGTTCATTTATCGGATTATTTTTTGAATGCAGATTAATACAACAGGGGCTCGTTTGCCGCATTTGACCAAACACGAAAACAAGCCCCTAAAGTTACTGTATTTATCTGACAAATCAGCAAAAAACTTCTTTCAGGTACATTGTTCCTGAATTTACAATCTCTGAAATGTCCTGACTGTTCATCATTTCAGGCAGCTCGTAAAATAGTGGAGCTCCCGGACCGATAGGTAAGCCGGCAAGTATCCAAAGAACAAGCATAATTAACCATGCGGTGAGGAAGATGATGGTATAGGGTATCATTGTGGCAATAATGGTTCCAATACCTGCTTTTTTGTCATATCGTTCCATAAATGCAACAATCATTGCAAAATACGACATCATGGGAGCAATTACGTTGGTTACACTGTCGCCTACCCGGTAAGCCAGCTGTGTGAACTCGGGTGAATAGCCCAGAAGCATAAACATGGGTATGAAAACCGGTGCAAGGATAGCCCATTTGGCACTTGCGCTTCCAACAACCAGGTTGATGATGGCCGATACCAGCACCAGTGCAATCATCAGGGGAATTCGCCCCATGCCAATAGATCCAATCAGGTTGGCTCCCTTAATGGCAAATATCAGTCCCAGGTTGGTCCAGTTGAAATAAGCCACAAACTGGGCGGCGAAAAATACCAGTACAATATAGGTTCCCAGGGTGGACATGGATTTACCCATACCATTGATTACATCGGTGCTGCTTTTCAGTGTTTTGGCACCTACACCGTAAACAATACCAAGAATACCGGCAATAAGAAAAATCAGGGCTACTATTCCGCTCATGAAAGGAGAGCGCAATAGCCCCCCTGTAAAGGGATCACGCATAAAACCGCTGCCCGGGATACTGCCCCATATACCACTGCTTACTGGTACAACACTCCAGGCAATAATTATAACCAATATAATAAAGGCAATCAGGGTAAACTTCAACCCACGCTTTTCCAGTTCATCTATTTCTTTTATTTCTTCCGGTATGGCGTCACCTTTGTATTCTCCAAGTCTTGGAATAACTATTTTTTCAGTAACCCAGGTGCCAATATATGCAATAAAAAATGTGGATACAAACATGAAGTAATAATTGGCAGCAGGGTTTACCGTATAGGTTGCATCCACGATTCGTGCTGCTTCTTCAGAGAGTCCGGCAAGCAATGGGTCGATGGTGCCCAGTAACAGGTTGGCAGAATATCCGCCCGATACACCTGCAAAAGCTGCTGCAATACCTGCTATGGGGTTTCTTCCAACAGCAAGGAATATCATACCTCCCAGGGGTACCAATACTACATAACCTACCTCACTGGCAGTGTTTGACAAAATTCCTGCAAAAACAATGGCAAAGGTAAGTAGCTGTCGGGGGGCAGAAATAACAAGTAACCTCAGTCCTGTAGACATCAATCCACTTGATTCGGCAATCCCGATCCCCAACAGCGCCACCAGAACAGTTCCAAGCGGTGCAAAGGAGGTGAAATTGGTAACCATTCCTGTCATTATCATATGTAATCCTGTTTTGCTCAGCAGGTTGACAGCTTCAATTGTTTCTCCGGTTCCTGGATGCACTGTTGTAACATTAAACATTGAAACCAGCCAGCTGAGAAAAATGATGCCCAAAGCAAAATACGCAAACAACGCTCCAGGGTGGGGAAGCTTATTTCCCACACGTTCAATTACATTGAGCATCCCTGCAACAAATCCGGATTTATCGTTTTTCATAGTGAAGTTGTTATTGTTTTAGTTATAGTTTTGAATACTGAATATTAGGGGTGTTTCTGCAATTTCTCCCCAAAAAAGGCCCAAAAATAGTGTTTTTTGCAGATTTATTTTTACGAATTCCGGTGATTAACAAACCAACCTTCAGCAATATTAAGCATTTGAGTCCACTCCAAAATGCAGTATATCCAATGATTTGCACAAATACCATAAAATACAAGTCAGATTATCAGAGAATTACACTGTTATTTTAAGAAGGGTATTTTTTTCCCTGCCATGAATTTCTTTCTTTGAGTCTTTTTTCAATAAGATCAATCACCTGGTCGCTGCGCAGGCCACTCCATGATTTCCTCAGGTTAAAGTCAGGAGGTACCTCACCGGCAAACCGCTCAATGGCGATTTCCGGGCGAAGGTTTTCCAGAAAGTCAACCATAAAATCTACATATTCTTCGGGTTCGAAAAAATGGAATTTTTCCGGATTCCTTAAAAAATCTTCTGCCATGGGAGTATCCTTAACTATCTGCAGCTGATGAAACTTTACCGAGTTGACAGGGAGCTGTGAGATGATTCTGCTTTGCATGAGCATTTGCTGCCTGCTTTCGCCAGGCAGGCCCATTATAAGATGTATGCCGGTATGCAGACCACGTGCGGCAGTTTTTTCGATGGCAGCAATGGAGTCTGAAAAAGTATGTCCGCGATTGATGTCAACAAGTGTAGCTTCATGGGTTGACTCAACACCATATTCAATGCTTACAATTTTATCCTTTGCAATATCTGCAAGGTAATCCAGCTTTTCGTCGTCAATACAATCGGGTCGGGTACCGATGGAGAGTCCTGATATTCCCGGGTGAGCAAGTGCTTCTTCATAGCGTTCTTTAAGGATATTGATTTCAGCATAAGTGTTGGAATAGGCCTGAAAGTATGCTACAAATACCCGTGCCTTTCTGTATCTCTTTTTTAAGAACTCAAGCCCTTTTTCGATTTGTGTTGTAATGGAAATATTTTCATGACAATAGGATGGGCTAAAACCGTTGTTATTGCAGAAGGTGCACCCACCAGTACCAACGGTACCGTCGCGATTGGGGCATGTAAAACCTGCATGCACGCTTACTTTTTGGATGCGACTTCCATAGCGCTGCTTGTAATAATCGGCAAGGGAGTGAAATCGTCTTGAATTGCCCCAGGGGTAGTCCATTTTTAAAAAATTTGAGCAAAAATACTCATTTTCCTGCTACCCTGTAGTTGACTGTGTCAGTTGTTGTTGTGGAGTTTTGAATCTGTTGGTATTCAATGTTTTGGATTCCCGGGTTTGGCCTTCGCCAAAAAAATTGTACATTTGCCAGTCCAAACCGGAACTTAAAAATTCAATGCATTTTTTAGACATACTGATTTTCACTCTTTACATGTTGGCTGTTATCGGAATCGGGTTTTGGTTCCTGCTCAAAAATAAAGGAGTTGATGATTATTATGTTGGTGGCCGAAATATTGGCAGCTGGCATATAGGATTATCAGTGGTAGCGACAGATGTAGGAGGAGGGTTTTCTATCGGACTGGGAGGGCTGGGTTTTGTGATGGGTCTTGCAGGCTCATGGATGCTTTTTACCGGACTTGTGGGAGCCTGGCTCAGCGCAGTATTATTGATTCCGCGGATAAAAGCCATTGAAAAGTTCAAAAAGTTTTATACTTTTCCACAGATTTTAGGGCATTTTTACAGCCCCAGGGTGGCATTGCTGGCAGGCATAATATCGGGCATAGGCTATCTTGGATTTACCAGCAGTCAGATACTGGCCGGGGCAAAGCTTGCATCTGCTACTTTTGTTGAGCTGGATATGCAAACAGCCCTGATAATCATGGGGCTGATTGTTATTGTATACACTGCCATGGGGGGGATCAAAGCAGTTATCTACACCGATACCATACAGTGGATAATTCTTATGGTCGGTTTAATATTTGTGGGTATACCCGTTGCTTACTATAGTATTGGGGGCATAGTGGCCATAAGAGAAGTGCTTCCTTCCGAATTTTTCAGCCTGACAAATATCTCCTGGCAACAAATTGTATACTGGGTGGTCACCATAATCCCCATTTGGTTTGTAGGGATGACCCTCTACCAGAGGATTTATGCTTCCCGAAACAAGCAACAGGCTCAAAAAGCCTGGATAATTGCCGGTTTTTTCGAATATCCCATCATGGCATTTATGGGGGTTACTCTGGGCCTCTTTGCAAGGGTGGCCTTTGAGCAGGGCATGTTTACAGAGCTGGGTTTTGCTCCGGGTGAGCTTATGGATGAAGAAAAAGGATTGCCATTGCTTTTGCGCACCGTTTTACCCGTTGGGTTAATGGGCCTGATGATGGCTGCCTATTTTTCTGCAATTATGTCAACTGCCGATAGCTGTCTGATGGCTTCGTCAGGGAATTTTATTACAGATATATTTGGGCGATGGCTTAAAGTACCCGAAAGTAAAAAGACGTTTTTACTTATATCGCAAGGGTTTACGGTGATATTAGGAGTGCTGGCTTTGCTGCTTGCATCGGTCATGCCCAATGTGCTCGAATTAATGCTCTATTCCTATGCCTTTATGGTGTCCGGTCTGTTTGTACCCGTTTTGGGTGGCCTTTTTCTGAAAAAGGCAAGTCCGGTAGCTGCTTTCTGGGCAATGCTTCTGGGTGGAGGTACGACAATCAGTCTGATTGTATCTCAAAAGCAATTACCTTTACAATTGGATGCCAATATCTTTGGTATTACTCTCTCTCTCTTGACTTTTGTTATGATCAATGCCTGGCATAAATACCAGAAATAATCAATGTAAAGTTTAGGTCATAAATTTACAAATCTTTTAATTTTTTAATTTTATACTATTATGAATTACACATTTTATACTCCTAAGGACACGGTAAGTGAAGAAAGAAAAAAGGAAATCGCTGATTTTTTATTCAACCATCTGGATGAGTTTGGCGATGAGTACGATGCAATTATGCGCTGCATCAACTTTGCCCTTGACGAAGAAACTAAATTTGGTGGTTTCATAGTGGTATCTGAAGAATCGGATACCATTACCGGTGCAGTAATCATCAATAAAACCGGCATGGCAGGTTATATCCCGGAAAACATCCTTGTATACATTGCTGTTCATAATGAATACCGGGGAAAAGGATTAGGAAAAGAATTGATGCTTAAGACCTTTGATAAAGCAGAAGGAAGCATTAAACTACATGTTGAACCGGAAAATCCGGCTAGATTTCTATATGAAAAACTCGGATTTACAAGTAAGTATCTTGAGATGCGATTAAACCGATAAACAAAAAAAAATGGCAGAGATTACTATTAGTAGTAAGAAACTGAGACATAACTTCGAATTCCTGAAGAAATTTTTCAGCGATAATAATATTGAATGGGGGATAGTAAGTAAGCTGCTATGCGGCAATGAGATTTTTCTTAAAGAGTTAATACACATGGGAGCCATGGAGCTAATGGATTCCCGTATCAGCAACCTGAAAAAAATAAAAAAAATCAACCCCGAAGTCAATACAGTATACATAAAGCCTCCTCCCCGTAAGAGCCTGCGTTCAGTTATTACTTATGCCGATGTTAGCTTTAATTCAGATTTGGAAACTCTGAGGCTCATCTCCAAGGAGGCCGGTCGGCAGGGAAAGGTGCATCGTGTTATCATCATGATTGAGATGGGGGATTTGCGGGAAGGTGTATTGGGAGAAAACCTGGTGGGTTTTTACGAAAAGGTTTTTGAATTGCCCAACATTGAAGTGGTAGGATTTGGCACCAATTTTAATTGTATGTATGGAGTAATGCCCTCAAACGACAAAATGGTGCAACTGAGCCTTTATAAGCAAATCATTGAGCTGAAATTCAACAGAAAGATTAAGTGGATTTCAGGGGGGTCCTCCGTTGCCATTCCGATGATTCAGAAAAAACAACTAACCAGGGGAATCAATCATTTCAGGGTGGGAGAAACACTGTATTTCGGAAACAACCTGGTTACCGGGAAAACCATAAAAGGGATGAAAGATGATGTCATTACCCTTTATGCCGAAATCATTGAATTGCTCGAAAAACCCATTGTACCTGAAGGTGAGTTAGCCGAAAACCCTTCGGGTGAGATGTTTGAAATCAATCCTGATGATTATGGTAAAACATCATGGCGGGCTTTACTGGATATCGGCCTGCTGGACATATCCCCTGATTTTCTTATCCCTACCGATAAAAACATGGAAATTGCCGGTGCCAGCTCTGACATTGTGGTCATTGACCTGGGGCGAAATCCTAAAAAATATAAAGTAGGGGATTACGTAAAATTCAAGCTTAAATATATGGGGGCATTGGCGTTGTTTAATTCAGATTATATTAACAAACGACTGGTGGATTAGTTATACTCATTTGCGCAAGCATTAAAAGGCTGGCGAATTTTAAATCAATAAAAAAGGCGGTGGGATTTTCAGAACCACCGCCTTTTTTTTATCTGACCCGGATTTACCTGAGCCGATCTGCTGATCTTACAAGTTCTTCATCTTTTCTGATAGCCCTGCCTGCCAGCAAAAGAAACACCATAGCCAACAACGGAAATATTACTGCCGGCCCATAGGAAAACTCCCCTGGAAACTGACTTTTTATACCATCGAGATAGAAAAAGGTGCTTACTACCAGGATTACATGCAGGAAAATGTTGATTTTACCAAGCTTGATTTGTAAAAGCCGGTTTTTATAAAGAAAAGTAGTGTAAATGCATAAAATCATGATAATAAATGGCAGAATCATGGCAATCACTCCTAAAATACCGGAGTAATCAAGTTTTTCTGTTCCATCTGCCGAAACGATATTCCAGGATTTAACAACATACACCATTCCATTGATATCAATGTTTCCTAAAGGGAATGTCAAAAATAATACAGCAAATATGAACCCCAGGAACAAATAAACAGTTTGAATTCTTTGAATCATGTCTGTTGGATAAAAGTTATACATTATGTTTCAGTATGCAAAAATAGAACTTTTCAGGAGTAAATGGGGCGAAGAAAAGCAACAAAGCTGAAAAAAATAAAAAATTAAAAATATTTTGAACGCATTGAAATATATTTTTTTGGGTTTCACTTTAAATAGTTATATTTGCAGGGTTATTCCTACATTGATTTTTCTTTGATTTTTCGATATTAATAAACCATTGACTTTCGATCCCAAAAACTTTACCAAATCGCATCCTGCGACGGAAGTGAATATTGTTATTTGAGAACAATCATATATTATTCAGATCAACAATCCGATATCATATCGATTTTATAATATCCTATTTATAATTTAACCCTCATCATTCATGTACGAAATTGAAGAACTCAGGAGTAAGCTTCTTACCGAACTTAAAGACATAGCTAGAGGTTTTGGTGTAAAAAAGGTTGACTCATTCAAGAAAGAGGAAATCATATACAAGATCCTTGACATGCAGGCTCTTAATCCTCCTGAGGAAGTTCTGAAAAGTGAACAGAAAGCTGAACGTCCACGCAGAAGAAATATTGACAGACGCAATAATGAAAGAAATAAGCCGGTAGCAACCAGCTCTGTCAGAGAACAAAACAATCAGAACTCATCTGCCAGGGTACAGGAACCCGGGAAAAAAACTCCGGAAGACTCAACTGCAAATACTGATTCCAGAAACAAAAAGGAAGCTACTGACAAAGTTCCACATGCAAATGTATCTGGATCCCAAATCAATGAAAAGGAGCAGGAAAAGAAATTTGAACTGAATTTCAATCATCCCGCCATCAAAACAGACAATGCCTCTGCTGCTAAAGACAGAGAGAAGAGAGAAGGCGCAGATACTGTCCAACCCAAAAAGCAGAATGAGATTGAAACACAATCTGATGCTGAAAAATCTCCAAGGCAAGCAACTGCTGATAATCAACAAACCAAGTCTGACCAGGACACTGCCGAAAAGGGAGCATCCAAACAGGAACAATCCAGACAGGATAGACCCAGACTGGATAAACCCCGGCAAGATCGTCATAAACCCTCTCAGCCCCGGCAAGAGCAACCCAGGCAAGAACAACCCAGGCAAGAACAACCCAGGCAGGAGCAACCCAGGCAGGAGCAACCCAGGCAGGAACAACCCAGCAAAAGTCAGTCCACTCAGCCATCGGGCAATACTCCAACTGTTCAGGGACAAGTTAAAAGAGAGCAGAATTTCAATCAAAACCAAAATGCCAGGCAGCCGGATAGAAAGTCGCAAGAATCTGCTTTTGAGTTTGATGGAATAATTACTGCCGAAGGTGTTTTGGAAATAATGCCTGATGGTTATGGTTTTTTGAGGTCTTCGGATTACAATTACCTTAATTCACCCGACGATATTTATGTTTCTCAGAGCCAGATAAAGCTTTTCGGACTAAAGACGGGAGATACAGTTAATGGAGGTATCAGACCCCCTAAAGAGAACGAGAAGTATTTCCCTTTAATTAAAGTAGAAAAAATTAATGGACGAACACCGGCAGAAGTAAGAGACAGGGTTCCTTTCGATTTTTTGACTCCCTTGTTTCCCCAGGAAAAGTTTTCTCTTACCGGACACTCCCAGGCCAATATATCCACACGAATTATTGATATGTTTGCGCCCATTGGAAAAGGGCAGAGAGGTTTGATTGTAGCCCAGCCCAAAACGGGTAAAACCATTCTTTTGCAGGATATTGCCAATGCTATTGCCGCCAACCATCCTGAGGTATTTCTCATTGTTTTGCTGGTAGACGAAAGGCCTGAAGAAGTTACTGAAATGGCCCGAAATGTAAAGGCTGAAGTAATATCTTCTACCTTTGATGAGCCTGCCGAAAGACATGTTAAGGTGGCAGGTATTGTGCTTGAAAAAGCCAAAAGAATGGTAGAATGCGGGCATGATGTTGTTATTTTGCTGGATTCTATTACCCGTTTGGCCAGAGCATTTAATACGGTTGCACCAGCTTCAGGCAAAGTGCTTTCGGGCGGGGTAGATGCCAATGCTTTGCACAAACCCAAAAGATTTTTTGGTGCTGCAAGAAATATAGAAAACGGAGGATCTTTGTCCATTATCGCTACCGCACTTATCGATACCGGGTCTAAAATGGATGAAGTTATTTTTGAAGAATTCAAGGGTACGGGTAACATGGAGCTTCAGCTCGACCGTCGCCTTTCCAACAAAAGAATTTTCCCGTCAATTGATATTATTTCTTCAGGTACCCGTCGTGAGGATCTGTTAATGGATAAAGATATCATGAACAGGGTTTGGGTGCTGAGAAAATTCATGGCAGATATGACTCCTGTTGAGGCAATGGAATTTCTCATGGATAAAATAAGGTTTACCAAATCTAATGAAGAGTTTCTTCTTTCTATGTAGTGCTTGCAAGAAAACGCCAATTGCTGCGTTATGCTTGCCTTCAAAACAGTCATCCCGAAGAAAAATCGGGACTCCTGTTTTTCAGTCATCGCAACCGAAAAACTGAAAGTTTTGAGCTCATGACCAAAGGGAATAACCCTTGCACTTGACGCTTTCTTATCAAGCACTTGTAAAAATGATGAGTTTTCTTGCTGACACTATGTAGAAGTTGAAAACAATTAAGCAAATGCAGAGTTCCTTTTAAAGATGAATGGACAAAAGGATACAGGTTCAGAAAACTAAATTCTTAAAACATTCAGGGACTCAGATTAAAAAGGGCTGCCATCGGCAGCCCTTTGATTTTTTTACGGGGTAGTTATTCCAAAATTGCAGCTTTCTCCTTCTGCTCTCATGCCAGCTGGTTATTACACCTTACGGTGGTCTTCTTAATAGCTTTGTAGAAGATGTATTTCATCAATGGGCGTTTTCCTGTGAGCTCTATACTCGCAGTTTTCTTTTCTTGAGCCTCAGAGAGTTCAGCACCACGATCACATCAGAAAGTGCCATGGCCGCTGCTGCAACCATAGGGCTTAAAAGACCAAAAACAGCCAGCGGAATCGCCATTATATTGTAAAAGAAAGCCCAGAACAGGTTTTCCTTGATGGTTCTCTGGGTTACATTGGCTGATGCAAAGGCCCTTGAAAGGAGACTCAGATCGCCTTTGAGCAGAACTACATCAGCCGACTTTACGGCAACCTGTGTGCCGTCGCTCATGCTTATGCCCACATAGGAGCGCGCAAGAGAGGGAGCATCGTTGATTCCGTCTCCAACCATGGCTACCTTGCTTCTGGATGATAGTTTTTCTATAATCCTGAGTTTTTCATCAGGTCTTTTCTCTGCATATACTTCTTCAATGCCAAGCTCTGCTGCTATTTCCCTGCATTTCTGCTCTCTGTCGCCACTGAGTAGAACCGGGGTGATTCCTTTTTTCTTGAAGAAATCAATGGTTTTCTTTGCCTCGGGTTTGATTTCGTCTTCTATATCTACCCAGCCAATAAGCTTATTATTCATGGAAATATAAACACTGTGCGTATTGTCACTGGTAAGGTGGCGCACCGTATCGTAGGAGCCAACTTTGTAGATGTTTTCGTTATTATCCCAACCCGTAAGGCCCAGTCCCTTTTCTTCTTCCACTTTTTTCATGAGAATGGGTTCGGCACCTTTAAACTCCCTCACAATGGACCTGGCGATGGGATGCGATGAATGTTTTTCTATGCTGTATAACAGGGCTACCAGGCTTTCCTGGCTTTTCCCTCCCAGTGCTTTGAGATCCTTTACCCTGAATCTTCCGGTGGTGAGGGTTCCGGTTTTGTCAAAAACGATTTTTTCTATCCTGGGAAGCTTGTCAAAAACACTTCCCCCTTTGATCATGATGCCGTTTTTAGCTGTGCGCCCAAGTCCAACTACCACTGCCGTGGGGATTGCCAGGCCCAAAGCACAGGGACAAGCAATCACCAGGACTGCAACTCCGCGCATCAGGGCATCCCTGAAGGGAAGATCGGTGCCCAGGTACCAGCCCAGCCAGGTAACAAGTGCGATGGCTACTACCGCAGGTACAAAAACAGCGCTTATCTTGTCGGCCATGTTCTGAAGATGTGGCTTGTCTTTCTGGGCTGTGCGAACAAGTTCAATAATTTGTGATAATACCGTTTCTTTGCCCGTTGCGGTGGTGCGGATTTTTATATTGCCACTTTCGAGTATCGTGCCTCCGATTACCTTATCTCCTTTGTTGCGATCAACCGGAAGGCTTTCGCCCGATACCATGGATTCATCAATGCTGCCGTAGCCCCAGTAAATTTCTCCATCTACAGGAATTTTGTCTCCGGTATTTACCAGCACATAATCTCCCTTTCTTACCAGCGAAGAGTCAATTTCCTCAATGTATTCCTGGCCCTCATTCATCTCCTGGGTAATAAGTTTGGCTGTGGTTTTTTGTAACCGACTCAATTCATCAATCGCAGATGTGGTTTTTTTTACGGAGCGATGTTCGAGCATATTTCCCAACAGAACAATGCTGATGATACTGGCAGATGTTTCATAGAACAAGTAATCGTGGCCAAGACCATAGATGGTGCCAATCAAACTGTAAACAAAAGCTGCTGTGCTGCCCAGGAAAATCAATACGTCCATATTGGTTACTCCCGCCCGGAGGCTGTTCAGCGCACTGGTTCCGAAGTGTTTGAAACCTACTGCAAAAACAGGGATAGTAAGCGCAAGCTGAAACAAATCATTGTGCAAGAGCTTGACAGGGATAAACATGGCAAGTATCAGCGGGACGGTAAAAACTGCTGTAAACCAGAATTTTTTTTCTATGCTGCTCATCCCTTTTTTTTTCGGTTCATCGGCTTCAGCATCCTTTTGAGAGGTTACTTTATACCCCAGCTTTTCAATGGTTTTTACAGCAGTATCAAGCATGTTGGGGTTGTCAGTTTCAAAACGGACATCGTCGGTAGTGAAGTCGACATCAACACCAGTAAATCCCTTCTTTTCAAGTGCTTTCTTTATGCCAAGAGAGCAGTTGGTACAGCTCATACCTTCTACTTTCAAATCTATAATTTCTTTGGGAGGATTTTGCATTTTGTATTGTTATTTTAGAAACACAACTGGCATAGTAAATCTACTACGCAATGCACTAAACAAAAGAAAAATAAAAGAGTTCGAACCCGAAGCGGTGCAATTTTAGGCCATTCCGAAAATTGATTTTTATGGGTTATTATGTGCTTTCTTTTCTTTTCTTTTTTATGACGCATACTATCAATGAGTTGAGAGCTTTACCCTCAGTCTTCAAAGAGTATTTGGGGAACTGCTTTTGGCGCAGCCTCAATTTTGAATGGATATAATAATGAGCTTTAGATTATCTTTGCAATCAAAAATTAATCGTTGCACCGCCAGACACCAAAACTGCGAGATGTATCTCCACCCCAGGGAGTTAAAAATCAATAAGGGAGAATCGTTTGTTGCAAATGGGGGTGCGATGCAATAAAAAATACACAGGAGTGAACGTACTGAATATTATTCTCATTATAGGGTTTTACCAAACGCTGATTTTTGCCGGGATTATTCTGGTAAGGAAACAGAAAGGTGTTTCGGATTATTTTCTTTTCGGCTTGTTTCTGATTTATGGAATAACGCTGTTACTGGGTTATCTTGAGCTTTATAACCGTACAAATGATTATCCCTTCCCTTTTTTGATCAACTCTTCTACTCCTGTAATTTTTTTACACGGACCTGCCATTTGGTTTTATATCAAATCACTAACTACCCAAAATTTCAGGTTCAAAAGCAAGTACCTGCTCCATTTTCTTCCCTTCCTGATGGTTGTTGGTTTGCTGTTTCTCAATACTTACCGTTTGTCGGCAGAAGAGAGGATCATAATGGAGCGCACAGAAGCCTTCAAAGAACATATTACTTTTCCGTTAATAATATCTATGGTAGCGGTTTTTACCCAGGGTTATTTTGTGTGGGGTTTGATTTTGATAAGAAACTACAAGAGAAGGATTAAAAATTACTTTTCTGAAATATCGTCCATTGACCTGGCGTGGCTAAGGATTTTGTTGATTACAAGTGCGGTTTTTTATGCCGGTACCAGTTTGTTGTATATAACCGATTATGTATTCAGGGTATTTTCTTATCATTGGTTGCAGTCCATTGGCTATTCCTATCAGGCCGTTTTTATCCTGGTTCTTGGGTACAGGGGATATAAACAAGGAAATGTTTTCAGTTCCAGGAGGGTTTATGCGAATATTGAGTCGTTAAACATCCATGCTTCTGAGGCCAATGCCCTAAAGGATAAAGATAAGATTTTCGTGCAAGAACTCCTTCAACAAATGGATATACAACGACCCTATCTTAATTCAGAGATTACCCTTGCATCCCTCTCTGAAAAGCTTGGGGTTACTCCTGAATATCTTTCTTTCATTCTAAACAGTAAACTCAACAGAAACTTTTTCGACTTTGTGAATCAATACAGGGTTGAGGAATTTAAACGTATTTGCCGGGAGGAGAATACCCGTAATTTCACCATAATGGGTATGGCCTGGGATGCTGGGTTTAACTCCAAACCCACATTTAACAGGGTATTTAAGAAAATTGCCGGAATGACTCCGGGCGAATATGTTAAGAGTTTGAATATAAAATGAATCCTCGTTACGACTGCAATGGTTATACTATGACTGTCCAAAGGTCTTGCAAAACCAAAAGATTGAAATTCAATTTTTAATTGAATTGGATTACTTTTAAAGTTTTTGGTAACTACAGTAAGTTCAGAATTAGTAACTTTGCAGTCGGTTTCCAAAGAAAGGAAATAAAATAGCCAGCAAGTAACAGAACTTTTATGCGTTTATTAAGAAAATCCAATGTTTTTATACTGCTTATTGTAAGCTTGTTTATAGTTTTTCCGTCATGTCAGAAGGAAGACCCGGATGCAATAGCCGAGCGGGACAGGAAAAAAATTCTTGAGTATATCCGTGATAACGATTTGGAAGAAGTTGCCATTGAGCATCCCTCGGGATTGTTTTATGTGATGGAAAATCCCGGAAATGGTGCACATCCGTCCATGAGCAGCTATGTAAGAATGCGTTATACCGGAATGTTGATTGACGGTACAGTCTTCGATATGGCCGATGGTGCATTGCTTCAGTTGGGCAATACCATCAGGGGCTGGCAAATTGGGATTCCTTTGTTCAAAAACGGAGGTAAAGGTATATTGATGATTCCATCGGCTTTGGGTTATGGGCAGTGGCCTCCTTACGGAAGTGCTATTCCCCGCCATTCATGCCTGGTATTTGAATTTGAAATCATTGACATTGCTTCCAAGTAATCCTCTTCAGCACAAGGGGTATATCCCGCATTTTATTCTAACTTATAATCTGTAAAGGCAATATGCTCTCAAAGCATCGTCCTGGCAATGTTTTGCAGGGGCCATCATTCATAAACCAAATCCGATTTCAGAATGGATAAGCTTCATTCTCTTAAAAAGCAACTTGACGCCAATACAAACTGGCCTTTGATCTACATGTTCAAATTTATAGTGCCGGCCGAAATAGAAAAAATTGCATTGGTTGAGGCATTGTTTGACAGCAATGCGACGATTTATCGCAATGAGTCCAAATCCGGTAAGTTTATCAGCATAACTGCCAAACAGGAGATGGATAGCTCCACCGATATTATTGATGTCTATCAAAAGGCTTCCTCCATAGAAAATATTCTGGCGTTATAAGAAATACAACTTCGTGATAGCAGGGTTTTACGAATGCTAAAACGCTTGCTGCCTCTCAACTTTTCAATGATAAATAAAGACTTTGGTGAAAGCCATAACTGCTGATATTTGACTGTAAAAATTGTTTCCAACAGACTCCGCAAACAAGAGCTGTTGTTTAAGTGAATTTCGTATCTTTGCACCCAAAATTAAATTTTAAGAAATGGCAAGTAAAAAGAACCTCAAAAAAGACATTAACTTCCTTACCAATGAAGTAATAGAGACGTGCTTCCTTCATTACCACCTGTCTCAGAACAAAGAAGAGATAAAGCCGGTAATTGATGAAGTTATAGAAGACGCGGTTAATCTCAGGAATGAACTGATCCACAAGATCAATCATCCGGGCGAAGGACTAAAAAGCAGCGAGAAGAAAAACTGGTTTAATGAAATTCAAAGCCAGATGCTGAAAAAAACGGATGATGCATTTGAAAAGCTGGGCGAACTGCATAAGTAGCCCGCATTCTTTCAGTTAGGGGGACATTAAATAGTGAATGTCCCTTTTTTTATGGGTTGGCCGGGCTAATAAAAAGAATGGAATATCTCAGCTATTCAACACATTACAGTTCTCTGAAAGGTTGAAACAGTTATTATTGATACGGATAAAGATGAACAAAAAGAAAGTGAGTAAAAAATTTTCACCTTATGGGCGAAAAAAGAATGTAAGCTCTCCTTACAAAAAAGGCCCAACCGGAACTACAGAATCCAGCCAGGAAAAAAGCAGTGCATCCGGCAGTTTTGAAGATCAGGATACACTCATAAGGCTCAATAAATTTATAGCCAATTCTGGCGTTTGTTCCCGACGCGAGGCAGACAATCTCATTGCGGAAGGTGTAATCAGTGTAAATGGAAAAATAGTTACAGAGCTGGGTACGAAAGTTAAGCCCACCGACGTTGTAGTTTACAATGGTAAAAAATTGCAAGCTGAGAAAAAAGTATATGTTCTGCTCAACAAGCCCAAGGATTATATAACCACAGCAACAGATCCCCAGGGACGAAGAACAGTGATGGACCTGGTGAAAGGTGCAGGAGATCAGCGTATTTTTCCTGTGGGTCGCCTGGACAGAAATACTACCGGTTTGTTGATTATGACAAATGATGGCGAATTGACCAAGAGACTTACACACCCAAAGCATGGAGTAAAGAAACTGTATCATGTTCAACTCGACAAGCCCCTGACAAGAAACGATTTTGTTGAAATACAGAATGGGGTTGATTTGGATGATGAAAGAATCGTTCCCGATGAGATGGCATATACCGGAAAAGACAACGACAGAACCCAGGTGGGAATCAAACTTCACTCCGGCCAAAACAGGATAGTGCGAAGGATTTTCGAATCCTATGATTATAAGGTAGTAAGGCTCGACAGGGTAATGGTTGCCGGATTAACCAAAAAGGATTTGCCTCGCGGACACTGGCGGTATCTCACTGAAAAGGAAGTGAACTTCCTGATGATGATCAAATAATACTTGTTCTCACCATCTGCTTTTTATTTACCATTGATAGTTTTTCACGGGGCCTCACCTGCAAAAGGCACAAACAGCTCCTTTTTCCTGTAACTGTATGGTAATATTTATCAAGGAAAACAAGCAGAAAATACTGCAATTTATCAGGTTGACACTTTTGTCGGGCCTGATATTTCTGGTGGCAATGGTGATTTTGCTTGCCACGCTGGGATGGGTTTACCGCGACAATATCAAGCAACATTTTGTAAACCAGATCAACAAGGGCCTGAAAACAGAGGTGTTTATTGAAGATATTTCTGTAAACCTTTTCAGGAACTTTCCCCTGGCTTCCATTTCGTTAAGAAATGTCACCATGCTCGAAGCCATCGATAGCTCTCCCAAAGACACCCTTTTGGTTGCATCAAGAATTTTCTTTCAGTTTAGTTTGATGGATATAATTCGTAAGGATTATACCATAAAACAAGCTGAAGTTATCGACGGCTATTTTCATATGAAGATGTTTGAAGATGGCTCAAATAACTATACTTTCTGGAGCACCGCCCTTGAAGGAACTCCATCGAAAAGTGATATGGAGTTTCAGTTGAATAAAATGACTTTTACCCGAATGGAATACCGGTACTGGGATATGAGGGGAGGTCATAAGCTTCATTTTGATATTCAAAGAGCTACCCTGGGGGGCAATTTTGCGCGCGACAATTACCTTCTGCAATCAAGAGGGGAGATGATGGTGGGGGAGATTATCATTGACAAGGCGTTCATAGCAGGAAATACCAAAATGGTTTTCGACATTGAAACAGATGTGCAGAACAACAATCTCTTTACTTTCAGAAACGGAAATTTCACCTTTGGAAGTCATGCTTTTCTTGCCGAAGGCTCTGTTGATCTGTCAGGAGACCATGTGTATACTGATATTAATATTTCGGGCAGAAATATAAAACTTGAAAACTTTATTGCTGATTTGCCTCCCCAGTATGCAAAGTATTTTGAAGGCTACAGAAGCAAAGGTGAGTTTTATTTTGATGCTACCATCAAGGGTACTTTCAGTAATGTTGTTAAACCCTTTGTACAGGCAGATTTTGGCATCAGCAACGGCGAAATGCATCATCGAAAGGCCGGATTAAAGTTTGAAAAACTTTCTTTTGATGCATCTTTTGATAACGGGCCACGACGAAATACTTCTACCTCTACCCTGGATATCAGAAATCTCCATACCGTTTTGAACAAAGGGGAGATACGGGGCGATGCGACAATTTTCAACTTTGACGAACCCCGGCTTGACGTAAAAATATTTTCCAACATTAATGCCGATGAATGGCAAAGGTTTCTGCAAATTGAGAAAATCGAAAAAGCTTCCGGTGATTTACTTATTGATATAGAGTTTAAGGGAAAACTGGATGAAAACAAAAAGTTTACCGCCTATCATTTCATGGCCAGTCAGGTAAGAGGAGTTATCACTTCGCGGAATCTTGACTTCAGGCTCAAAGACGATAACCTTGATTACAATAACATTAACGCCGATTTCCGGTTCAACAACAATGATATTGTTGTAAACAGTTTTAAGGGCAATGCCTCTTCCAGTGATTTCAACATGAAGGGATATTTCAGAAATGTTTTGCCCTGGCTCTTTCTTGAAGATCAAAGGCTTTTTGTAGATGCCAGCCTTCAATCGGGCAACCTGAACTTTAATGAGCTGCTGCAACATAGTGTTAGTGAGAGTGATACCACTTACAGGCTCACACTGTCGGATAAAATAGATTTTCGCCTTGATGCGGGTATTCAAAGACTTGCTTTTCGAAAATTTGAAGCAGAGAAAGTAAAGGGTATTCTCAGCATGCGCGATCAGGTTTTTCATGCCGGCAACATTTCGCTTGCTACCATGCAAGGTACCATCAATGCTTCGGGTTATATTAATGGTAAAAATGATCAATACCTTGTTATGGGTTGCGAAGCCACCATTAACAATGTTGACGTTTACCAGTTGTTTTACCAGATGGGCAATTTTGGCCAGCAGAGCATTGGCTATGAAAATATCAGGGGGCGTATTACTGCAAATACGCGGTTTGTTTCCCGGTGGAGTCCTGAGCTCGAAATTGACTGGAATGCGCTGGAAACAACTGCTGATATAAAGGTGGAGAATGGTGAACTTCTGAACTACAAACCCATGCTGGCACTCTCGCGCTTCATCAGGGTGGGTGACCTCAACCAGGTTAAGTTCTCTACAATTGAAAACCAGATTCGCATCAAGGATCAGAAAATCATTATCCCCGACATGGAAATCAATTCCAATGCCATCAATATCAGGCTCTCGGGCGAACACTCCTTTAATAACGAAATCAACTACCGCCTGCAGATATTGTTGTCTGACCTGCTGGCCCGCAGAAACCGGGAAAGTCGCAATCCTCAGGAACAATATGGCGACATTATTGATGACGGGCTGGGGCGTACCACACTCTTCCTGCTGGTTACCGGCACCATTGATGAGCCTGTTTTCCGCTACGACAGGCACAGTGTGCGCGAAAAACTACGGGAAGATCTCAAAAAGGAAGGACAAAACCTGAGAGAGGTTTTCAGAACCGAGTTTGGATTAGGCAGCAGAGATACCCTTCCCGACGGCACTCTGGCCGAACCTACACAAAGACAGAAACAGCAAAAAGAGATTGAAGAAAGAGAAAAGGGACGATTTATCATCGAATGGGATGATTAATTTGAGCTATAAGTGCAATTTATAGTTATTTTTACGGTAGTTTTTGTCACCCCGAACGTAGCTTGAGGTCTGTCATCAACAAATCTAAAAGTTAACCGGACACTCATATTTTTAATTTGCATTGCATGGCTTTTTTCCGGGAAAACAGTCATTTACTATAATCGATTCCAATGGTAAACAGCAACGATTTTCTTTTTCAGACAAAAGGTAAGATAAGGGCTTTTGATACTGCATTTTCTGAAAACTATGAATCCAAAAAAGACACGCAGGAAGAATTTGAACAACAAATTGGTCAGTTAAGGCTGCTGCAAAGCAAGCTATACGCCCAGAGCAGACAAGGTGTGCTGATAATTTTGCAGGCTATGGATGCCGCTGGTAAAGACGGCGTGATAAAACATGTAATGTCGGGGGTAAACCCGCAGGGATGCAAGGTTGTGAGCTTTAAGGCTCCATCTGCCGAAGAGCTGGCCCACGATTATATGTGGAGATGCATGAAGGCCATGCCCGAAAGAGGTCATATCGGGATTTTCAACCGCTCTTATTATGAAGAAGTGCTCATTGCCAGAATCCATCCCCAATTGTTGCAAAGGCAAAATCTCCCCTTTTATCATTCCAAACTTCATACGGACGAAAAATTCTGGAGTCAACGATACGCTGATATTGTTAATATTGAAAAATATTACATCAATAACGGGTACATGATATTGAAGTTTTTTCTCAATGTATCAAAAGACGAACAAAAAAAACGTTTTCTTTCAAGAATTGACAATGCTTCCAAAAACTGGAAATTTGAGATGGGAGATGTGTCGGAAAGGCAATACTGGGATCCTTACCAGCAAGCCTACCAGCTAATGCTCGAAAACACCAATCACAAAATGGCCCCATGGTATGTGATTCCCGCCGATAAGAAATGGTATATGAGACTTGTTATCAGCAGAATAATTGTGGAAAAGCTAAAGTCGCTTCAACTGGAATTTCCCCAGGTAAGCAAGAAGCACCTCGAAGAAATAGAGCATGCACGTGTTATTCTGGAAAAGGAAAAATAAGATATCTTCCAATAAATAAACCTATTGTACCGTTTGCTAAATTAGTATAACTCAAATTCATTTATACCTTGGATATTTACGTAAAAAAGCAACGCTGGAAAATTTATCTTTTGGGATTTGCGGCCATCATAATAGGCCTGTCTCTTTATTACACCAATATCCTGGTGAAAAAAATTGCCGAAGACGAAAGGCTGAAAGTGCGTATCTGGGCAGATGCCGTGCAAAACAGGGCCAACCTGGTAAGGGTAACGGACGATTTTTTTGAACAAATGCGCCGCGAAGAGAGGAAAAAAGTTGAGTTGTGGGCCAAAGCCATTCGCCGGCTCATTGAAGATGATAATAACTCCGATATTTCTTTTTACGCCTATATCATCGAAGAGAATATAACCATTCCCGTTTTATGGGTCAATTCTGAAAACATAATTGTATCTCAGCGAAACGTTAGTGGTACCAATGAAGATATTATTGATTACAAGGACCAACCTTTTGAGGGAGGAATCAAAGAACAGTTTTCTGTCTATGAGCCAATTCCCATTGTTCTGGGAGGTGTTGTAGATTACATATACTACCAGGACTCCTGGCTCTTTAAAAGCATGCAGCATGTGATGAATGACCTGATAGATTCATTTCTCAGCGAAGTGGTTATCAATTCGGCCAACGTACCGGTAATTATCACCGATAGTGACAAAACAACCATCATAGCCTCAGGAAATCTTAACAACGGCAATTTGTCTGACAGTCTTGAGGTGCAGCAGGTTATAAGAAGTATGGCAGATAAGAACGAGCCTTTGATCATTGAGTTGCCCTATCATGGAACCTGCCATGTATTTTATACCCATTCATTCTTGTTAACCCAGCTGCGTTATTATCCGCTGGCGCAGTTTATTGCAGTGGGTATCTTCCTTATTGTAGCTTACATTCTGTTTAGCACTGCCCGCAATGCCGAGCAAAACCAGGTTTGGGTGGGAATGTCAAAAGAAACAGCTCATCAACTGGGCACCCCCATTTCCTCTCTTATGGCCTGGGTTGAACTGCTTAAAATGCAGGGAGTGGACGATAGTACTATCAGCGAAATCCAAAAGGATGTGGGGCGACTTGAAAACATTACAGAAAGGTTTTCCAAAATAGGTTCCGAGCCCAAGCTAACTCCGCAACCCCTGAAGGATGTCATTCAGAATTCCATTGATTATCTGAAAACCCGAACATCGAAAAAGGTGCAGTTTTTTGTCAATGATCATACGGGCAAAAACCCTCAAATTCCTATGAATGTTGATCTTTTCGGATGGGTATTGGAAAATCTTTCCAAAAATGCGGTGGATGCTATGGTGGGATCCGGTGTAATCAGTATCGACATTTATGACAATGCCTCGAACCTTTATATCGATTTTTCCGATACAGGAAAGGGTATTGCCAAATCCAATTTTAAAACCATTTTTAACCCTGGTTTTACCAGCAAAAAACGGGGGTGGGGCTTAGGGCTTTCCCTTAGCAAAAGAATCATTGAAAATTATCACAAAGGAAAGATCTTTGTAAAGAGTTCTTCGCCGGCAGGCACCACATTCCGAATCGTACTGCAAAAATAAACAGTCAGGTATGTTATCAATCACGCCTTCAAAAAAAAAGGATGCTCTGTTTGCAGAACATCCTTTTTTAATACATCCGGAAATGTTACTTCTTTTCCCTTTTGAAGCACATAAACCAGTCCAGGCAATAGGTGTCATCATCCTGATTTTCGACGCGATCTTTTGCCGTGCCGCATGATCCGGGAGGAGGTATAATTACATCGTCGCCGGGCTGCCAGTTGGCCGGAGTAGCAATTTGTTCCTTGTCAGCTTTTTGCATGGCGATAATCATTCGCATGATTTCGTCCATGTTGCGGCCTGTACTTAGAGGGTAGTACAAAATTGCACGTACTTTCGATTCGGGGTCCATGATAAATACCGCTCGTACCGCCTGTGTGCTGGAAGCATTGGGCTGTACCATGCCAAATTTGCGCGATACATGCATTTTCAGGTCCTCTATCACAGGAAATTTCACCTCAACATTTTTCATTCCGTTGAACTCTATTTTCTCCTTAATGGTGCGCAACCATGCAATATGGGCGTATATGCTATCGATAGAAAGGCCAATGAGTTCGGTGTTCAGTTTGCGAAAATCTTCCTGCATAGAGGCAAAAGTCATAAATTCAGTGGTGCAAACAGGCGTAAAATCTGCAGGATGACTGAAAAGGATAACCCATTTCCCTTTGTAATCTTCCGGGAAATTAATATCTCCCATGGTTGTTCTTGCCCAGAAAGAAGGCGCGTCATCTCCAATTAAAGGTAGTCTTACTACTTCTCGTTCTTGTTCTTGATTGTTTTCCATTATTTGAAACTTTTTTGTTAAAAATGAAACTATTTTATGCTGGCATTAAGCATTTACTGCCGGTTAGTCAAACAACCCAAAACTGAGTTTGTTTTACACAGAGAGGGAAATTCATGCTTTGGCAATGTTCAGGAAAGAGTTTCAAAGGGTAGGGTAGAAGGCATCTTCAATATGGTGTATCTTGTATTGACTCCCTTTGACCAATACAGAGATGATATCGAATCGTGTTTCGAAATCCAGATCTTTTTCGTTAATGTATCTGTTGGCAGCTTTGATCAGGTTTTTTTGCTTGGCTTTGGTTACAAATTCTTCAGGCTCGCCAAAGTAACTGGTGCTGCGTGTTTTAACTTCTGCTACTACCAGCGTATCATCTTTCAGGGCAACAATATCAATTTCAAGCTGCCCCTTTCTCCAGTTGGTTTCCAGAATTTTGTATCCTTTATTCCTGAGGTATTCACTGGCCAGCTCCTCTCCGGTTTTTCCCAATTCATGAAATTCAGCCATAGTTGTTTTGTTTTATCTGGTGAGTCAGGATATTTTAAACAAGTAATCTGCCAGGGATAATAGTATGTACCAAACGATAAACAGTGGTAACGCATGTATACCCAACAGCAATAGCATGCCTGCACATACTACAACAAAAATATATCTTATTCTGTTGGGCCTGAATTGAAGATTTTTAAATTTAAGTGAGAACAAAGGCAGATTCGACAACATTAAATAAGAGGAAACAATGGCAAGAAAGGCCAGTATATAGTAGCTCCGGGTAATACCCTGGTAAAAGGGAAAAAGAAATGATTGCTCAGATCCGTATTGAAGTGCCAGGGGAAATGAAATAAAAAAAATTGCGTTGGCAGGGGTAGGCAGTCCGATAAAATGCTCAGTCTGGTTTTCATCAATATTAAAAATAGCAAGTCGCAATCCCGAGAATACGGTTATTAAAAAGGCAATGAAAGGTAAGATATTCAGTCCTGCCCATTCAGGTCCCCATTGGGGCACATGTTGTTGCATGCTGATATACACTATTACCGAGGGGGCCAGTCCAAAACTTATCAAATCAGCCAATGAGTCCAGTTCTTTGCCAACAGCGCTGTAAGCTTTCAGCAATCTGGCACTGAAACCATCCAGGAAATCAAACACGGAGGCAATTATCACCAGCAATGCAGCAATGTGCAAGTATCCTTCAAAGGCATAAACTACGGCTATACTGCCGCACAAAAGATTCAAACTGGTGATGGTGTTGGGAATATAATGTTTAAAGGTCATAAAAAATTTGATTTTTGATAACTTTTTCTGTATTTTTCTTGTTTAATAAAGTGTCTCCATGCTAAATCCTTAAAAAACGATTATGAAAGCACCCGAATTTAAAAATATCCCCTTACAACAGAAAACATATCTTGTTTTTGAGTACGGAAGTGAGATTGCTACCAGGCAATTCCTGTATTTCAATATTAAGCTTTATACCTTGTTTGGGTTCTTTGCCGAAGTTTGGTATGTGCCCAAAAACAACAAAATAGAAAAAATTGAATTGTTATCTGTAGATGAAATCCTTGCCATGTATAAGAAGGAATTTGATATTTCGGAATTGCTCAAACAATAAAGGGTAAAATTAGACTTTTTGTTAAAAAACCGGAGATATTTTTTTACATACTTATTTTTGCAACCATCAAAGCGGGTCCATCAAGGCGAATGAGTACCCATGCACATCAAAAACTGTTTTTTTGTATAACCAAAACCAAGATTTATGTATCCGATGATTCGCAGGTTGATACCTGTTTTTTTTATGCTTTTTGCTTTCGTGCAAGGACTTGGCTCGCAATCCCAAATTACGCTTGAGAAAATCTGGAAAGAAAGATACTTTTCGCCCCAAACCATCCGAATGGGTAAGAGTATGCTTGATGGCGAACATTATACCATCGTAGAAAACAGATTTCAAATTAATATGTACGAATATGCCAGTGGCAATTTCGTAAAAACAATAGCTGATATTGAAGGTATTATAATGGATGAGGATGGCAAAACCCCTGACATTGATGCCTATGATTTTGATTCTTCCGAGCAGCAATTGCTGATTGCTGTCAATACAGAATCCATTTACAGGTATTCCTCCATTTCTGATTTTTTCATTTACAATGTATCGGCCCAATCCATTGCTCCTTTGTCGCCAAACGGAAAACAGAGATTGCCGCAATTCTCGCCCGATGGAACAAAGGTTGCTTTTGTAAGAGACAATAACATTTATTTAAAGGAGATAGCAAAGGATGATGAATTTCGCATTACTCATGACGGACTGAACAACCATATCATAAACGGAACTACCGACTGGGTGTATGAAGAGGAATTTGGGTTTACAAAAGGATTTCAATGGTCGCCCGACGGGGAAAGGATTGCATTTTACCGCTTCGATGAGTCGGAAGTGAAGGAGTTTTCAATGGCTGTTTATGGAAGTTTGTATCCGGGAGAGTACAGGTTCAAATATCCCAAAGCCGGAGAAGATAATTCCCTGGTTTCCATTCATGTGTATGAATTGGCAGGCGGGCAGACCCTTGCATTGGATACAGGAGAAGAGAAGGATCAATATATACCACGCATTAAATGGACCGCTGATGCTGCTAAACTTGCGGTGTTGAGGCTCAACCGGCACCAGAATCACCTGGAAATACTATCCTTTGATGTTGCATCGGGTAATCCTGAAATCATCTATGAAGAGAAAAACCGTTATTACATAGAGATCAATGATGACCTGTATTTTACCCGCGATGGCCGGTATTTTATTCTCTCCAGCGAAAAAAGCGGGTATAATCATTTGTACCGTTATGATTTACAGGGTAATTTGACAAATGCCATTACTTCCGGGCAGTGGGATGTTAATTCTTTCCATGGGCTGGACGAGCAAAACGGAATTGTTTATTATACTTCTCATGAGCAAGGTGCTGCCGAAAACCATCTTTACAGCATCGGGGTTGATGGAAAGAATAAAAAAAGATTAACCCCCGAGGCAGGGTATCATCAACCTGCCTTTTCCAATGATTATCTCTATTTTATCAACAATCACACCACCATAAATACACCGCCGGTATATTCCATTCACAGAGCTGACGGGAGCTTGGTGGAAGTATTGCAAGACAACAGTGCATTGAAAATCCGGCTTCAGGAGCACAATTACGGTCAGACAGAATTTATTGAAATACCGGTAGATGACCAGGTAGTGCTCAATGGCTGGATACTCTATCCGCCGGATTTTGATCCTCAGGCTGAGCATCCATTGTTTATGTATGTGTATGGGGGCCCCGGTTCACAAACCGTGACCCATCGGTGGAATACATTCAATGGAGCATGGTTTCAGATGCTTGCTCAAATGGGATATGTGGTAGTTTCGGTTGATAACAGGGGTACCGGAGGCAGAGGAGAAGAATTCAGAAAAATGACTTACCTGGAACTGGGAAAATATGAAACCATCGATTTAATTCAGGCCGGATCTTATCTTGGCAACCTGGAATATATCGATAAAAACCGAATTGGGATTTTTGGCTCGAGTTACGGTGGATACCTTTCCTCTTTATGTCTGGCCCTGGGTGCGGATGTGTTTTCGGCTGCGATTGCCGTTGCGCCGGTTACGAACTGGAGGTTTTATGACACCATCTATACAGAGCGGTACATGCGTACCCCGGCAGAAAATCCCGGAGGTTATGACAACAATTCGCCCATCAATCACGTGGAAAAAATTCAAGGTGCCTATTTGCTGGTGCATGGTTCGGCTGATGATAATGTGCATTATCAAAACACCATGGAAATGGCTGCAGCCCTCATTGAAGCGGATGTAGATTTTGAGTTGATGATTTATCCCAATCACAATCATAGTATCGTTGGAGGGAATGCCCGATTGCATCTTTACCGGCTAATGACCGATTTTCTTTTGCGCGAATTACAGGATAAAAAATGAAGGTTTTGCAGAAGACTGATTTTTTTTATCTTTTTCTTTGATTTATAAAAAATCTATTTGTAATTTTGCAGCCCTATTAAGTGAACGTGTCTAAACAATCATATTCTAATTTAAAAAGAAAGAGGCTAACATGATTATTGTACCTATCAAAGAAGGTGAAAATATTGACAGGGCTTTGAAGAAGCTCAAGAGGAAGTTCGAGAAAACCGGAATCCTGAAAGAACTACGTGAAAGACAAAAATTCACCAAGCCTTCCATTGTAAATCGTGAGCAAAGAATCAAAGCAAGATACATCCAGAAGCTCAGAGATCAGGAAGAAGGTTAGCAGTTGGATTACGATACCGTTTGAAAAAATATTTAAAGAAGAATCCTTTGTTAAGGGTAAATATTGATTACATTAGCAAAAGATTCTTCTTTTATTATGCAGACAGACGATTTTTTACATTACCTGCAATACGGGAAGCGTTATTCTTCTCACACGGTATCGGGATATAAAACTGATCTGAAACAGTTTTCAGACTATCTGAAAGATGCTTTCAATACAACACCACAACAAGCGACTTCACAGCAAATACGAAACTGGCTTTCGGGTCTTGTTGCCGTGAAGCTCAGTGCAAAAACTGTCAACAGGAAAATTTCGTCACTCAATTCGTTTTACCAGCATCTTTCAAAGGAGGGCAAGATGGAAACGAACCCAATGGCCAAAGTAACACCTCCCAAAATTCCCCGAAAATTACCTGCATACGTTTCAGCAACCAATATGCAAACGCTCATTGAAGATTTTGAATTTTCTCATGATTTTAAAGGATTAAGAGACAAACTGATTCTTGAAACGTTTTACTGCACAGGCATAAGACTTTCGGAACTCACCGGATTAAAACATACCGACATTTCTCTCTCTAAAGGCGCAATCAGGGTAACAGGCAAGGGAAACAAAGAAAGAATTGTTCCCATGGTGGAAGAATTGAAAAGCACCTTAGCGCAATACCTGGAAGAAAAAAAACGTTTATTGGGAAATGATCCTACCGGTTATATTTTTGTTACCGATAAGGGCAAAAAAGTATATCCTAAATTTGTTTATCGTGTAGTAAATTTTTACCTTAGCACCAACACTACCGTAAGCAAGCGTAGTCCTCACGTATTAAGACATAGTTTTGCTACCCACATGTTAAATAACGGAGCAGATATCAATGCGATAAAGGAACTTTTAGGGCATAGCAGTTTAAGTGCCACGGAAGTCTATACGCACAATACGGTAGAAAAAATCAAATCAGTTTATAAACAAGCCCATCCAAAGGCGTAAATCAGGAGGAATAAGTATGAAAGTTTCTATTAGCTCATTGCATTTCAAAGCAGATCGTAAATTAGAGGACTTTATCCGCGAAAAAGTAACCAAGGTAAGTAGTCTTTTCGATGGAGTCATTGGAAGTGATGTTACCCTAAAGCTGGATCAATCGATTACCAATGGAAACAAAATAGCAGAAATTCGCATACAGATTCCGGGCAACGATTTGTTTGCCAAAAAGCAGGCCAAGACGTTTGAAGAAGCAATAGATAGTGCAGTGGATGCATTAAAAAAGCAAATTACCCGTCATAAAGAAAAGGTAAAAGGTCTTTAAAAGTCCTGTCAATACTGTGAAAAAAGAAAAAGAGAAAAAAAGCGAATTAATTTTTGGTAGTTTTTAAATCTTTCGTACATTTGCAGACCTTTTTGAAAGGTCTGCTTTTTTAATGTTCTTTGCATGTTTATTCAGCAAAATTTAATGATAAATCAAACGCCGATGTAGCTCAGTTGGCCAGAGCATCTGATTTGTAATCAGACGGTCGGGGGTTCGAATCCCTCCATCGGCTCATTGAAAAGCAATTAAATGATTAGCTGGGGGGGTTCCAGAGCGGTCAAATGGGGCAGACTGTAAATCTGTTGGCTTTCGCCTTCGGAGGTTCGAATCCTTCCCCCCCCACTTTTTTTGATTGCGGAAGTAGCTCATCCGGTAGAGCGACAGCCTTCCAAGCTGTAGGTGGCGG
>RECE01000391.1 GCA_007694165.1 Bacteroidota bacterium | reverse complement strand
TTTTCCGTAAAACACTGTGAAATGCTCCTGCTTTTTTTGGCACCTTTGTTGCGTAGAATCAAATGGGTTACTTGCCTTGGGGAAGTCACAAGTAACATACACTTCTAATAATTGGCGGATGTCCTGAAATTCATTCCCGGACGCCGAAGGCAATTGTTTTGCCCTGAAAATTAGACATTAAAAATAAGTAAATATGACGACAGGAATAATTTTTTCAGTTTTGGCGCTCTTCATCAGTTTCATTATAACCCTGAAGGCTATACCCGCAATCATCAAGGTTTCCAAGCTGAAAAATTTGATGGATAAACCCGATGGCGAACGAAAACTTCACAAAAACGTGGTTCCCAATCTTGGTGGAGTAGGAATGTTTGCAGGTTTTATTATTGCCTATGGTGTAGCTGTAAGTTTTGATATGCCCTCCTACTTCCCTGCATTAATATCGGCTGTAACCATCCTGTTTTTTGTGGGTATCAAGGATGATATCCTGGTTATTGCTCCCCTGAAGAAGCTGGCCGGGCAAATTGTTGCTGCTGCCATCATTGTTTTTATCGGTAAGATACAGCTGCCGGGTCTGGATGGCCTTTTCGGTATTGCTGCTTTTCCCCCCATTGCAGGGCAGGTTTTCAGTGTACTCACCATCATTTTTATAATCAACGCCTACAACCTTATCGACGGTGTAGACGGCCTGGCGGGCATGATTGCCATCGTGGCCTCTTATGTGTTCGGTTTATGGTTCCTTTGGGGCGGACATTATGCTGAAGCGGTATTGAGCTTCTCTCTGGCAGGAGCATTGGTTGGATTCATGTTCCACAATTTTGAACCTGCCCGTATTTTTATGGGCGATACCGGTTCTCTTATTATTGGCTTCATTCTGTCGGTAGCGGCTTTCAGGCTGGTTCAACTTAACCCCGGCACCAACGGATTGGTCCTTCAATCGCCTGCCATTTTCGTTTTGTCAGTAATGAGCATTCCTGTTTTTGATACCCTTAGGGTAATCGTTATTCGCCTGTCAAAAGGTGTTTCCCCCATGAAAGCAGATGCCAATCACATGCATCACTTTTTAGTCCGCCTGGGATTAAGACATTACCAGGTTGCTCTGGTACTGGCTTTCTTTAACATGGTAATTGTAATAACAAGCTTGTTTTTGCAGTCTTGGAATGTGTACCTCTACCTGGGAGTGGTTATACTGATGGCCGCATCTATTCTACCCATCATTCATGGAACAAAAAGTTTGCTGATTCGTCTTTTCGTATCCAATACAAGCACAAGCTCTCAATCCGAATATTTCCTTGATAATATTCTGCTCAACGACATCATGAATGAAGTTGCAAACCGCCAACCCAAAATTAAAGACCTCTCCCACAGCAAAATCCGCGAAAAAGAATATCTCGCCGAAGCGAAAGCTTCCTGAAAAACATAACCAACCGTTGCGTTGGATTAAAAAAGGGTATCGGGAAATTTCCGATACCCTTTTTTTTGATGTCCGGTTAAAATCAGGAGATTTAGTTTCACAGCGACTTCATGGTATCCTTTAGTGTCCCTGCGATCGAAATTTCAGAGGCCCCGAAGCTTGCATGGATATACCGTGAATATACCGGTCATAGTGAACGATGGGAAACTCCGAATGAGTGGAATGATTAGAGTAACAAGTACACCTATTAGCTGGCCCCTCATTATCAGTAATCTGAAATGCGATAACGCATACCCAGCATCACTCCAAGGTTGTCTCCATACATGCTTCCTTTATCCCCGGCTACACTGAGCGTTGCAGTAATATTCTGCCGTTCGAAACGGTAACTCCAGTCCGTTCTCCAACTCCATTGGTAACGCGGGCCATCAAAGCTGAAAACTTCCGGAACGGTAATATTACTTGCATAAATTCCTTCGTTTTTGCTGTAACTCATCCTCATCCTGTAACTTAGGTCTTTAAACAGAAAACCCTCAACTCCAAAATGGTGTGCCCTCACCCTGTTGTTCCAGATACGAATATTGGATGGATGGTCAATATCCTGGTTAAACAAGGGCGAAGTGATAAAAGGTGTTCCTATGGTCATTCGATAATGAGTCCAGCCTGAATGGTAAATTCCATGGTTGAAATAGTTATCGTCGCCCCCCAATGACAGTTCTCTGTCATGCATTGGACCTGACTGATCAGTGGTTTGAAGGTATTCGTAAAGAACAGCTAAAAGGGGAGCATCATTTTTCTTGTTTTTCCAGACCATTCCCCATAAACCATCAGGATAGTTTTTCATCCTTCCTCCTGACCCGTCCTCATAGACATCCTGAAAATAGAAGTTGATTTCATACTGTTCTCTTTCCCAGTCAATACCATAATGACGTGACCCAATGTGATTTCCAAAACGGTTCAGCTGCCAGCTATGAGGTGAATCTTCATCTCCCTTTCTGATGAAAAACACTTTCAAATACGAATTCAGGTCAGTGGGTAATTTACCATGTACAGGATGATCGCCACCCCAATGGGCAAAATGGTGATAGGCAAAGTAAAAATTCAACGGGAAATCCAGCCGGGTTCTTGCTGCAGCATATTTCTGGTGCAGCCACACATTCTCCACATACCGATCCTTTTCAAACCATCCATGGGCAAGAGAACCCTTGATCTGAAAAAGTCCATCGGTAAAAGGAACATTTACGAAACCCGCTGTTCCCATCTCGAGTTTTGGCAGGGGACGTGCATTGCCCGACCAAATGACCGAACCGGTAGAAAGGGGCGAATACTCATTGCCAAAGGTCTCCTCTTGTATCCCGGCACGTAAACGGATCAACTGCCGGTAATTCAGCTCTGCCCAACCCTGTTGTATCCACAATTTCGAGGAATTGTCCAACCGGGATAACGCCTCAAGACCGTAAGCAAAATTCCACTCCCGGGTTGTATCCCCCTGCGAAATAAACCTGAGGCCAGCCATTGCTCCGGTACCATCTAACGAATATTTCCCGTGTTGATTGGAAACCATCCAGAAGGGCATTTGACCTCCGCTCCCGGTATGACCGGTAACTTCAAGCTGAATTTCAGGAAGATACTGGGCACGGACCGGTAAGCAAAAAGGAAAAAGAGAGTTGAAAAAGATGATGGTACTGATTATCTTGCAAAATCGGAATATTGTCATGATATAATAATGCTGAAAAAGAGAACGTTCTCCTCCCATGTTTTAAGACTGAAATAAAACAGCAAAAGTACCAAAATAACAACCCGTTAATTTAAGAAAAACACGGAGTTAGCGAGTTTTGTAAATACAAATGATCTGTTAGTGTTATATCAGATGTGGTTTTTTCTCTATTTTTGCAGCAGTTCGTACCAAGAAACTTATGATGCGCCTTAACCTCTTCATTTTTATATTTCTGCTTGTACTCTCCAGCAGCTGCTCCCACCTTCGCAACACCCCTTCCTATCGCGAAGAGGGGCGGGATCGGTTTGGCCCCTCCCCTGCCCGGGAACCCTCGACTGCAGCGGCTCCCCGTTATGCTAATCTGCCGGCTGCCGATGCAGCCTTTTATGCTTCCAAATCGCGAAAACTGGGATATACCCTCAACGGCAATGAAAATCCTGCTTTGCTCACCGAGATTGTACGCTGGCTGGGCACTCCCTATCAATTTGGGGGTACTACGCCAAATGGGGTGGATTGTTCCGGACTGGCACAGGTGGTCTACCGCCGTGTGTATGATATCGACCTGGAGAGGGTTACCGTTAACATGGCCCAGCGCACCCGCAGGGTTAACCAGCGAAACTTGCGGGAAGGGGATTTGATATTCTTCAAAATCAACAACCGCAATGTCTCTCATGTTGGTATTTATATCAGCAACAACAAGTTTGTTCATGCCTCCACCTCCAGGGGTGTGATAATCAACGACCTGGATGAGGCCTATTACAAACGCAATTTTGCTTTCGGCGGCAGGGTGAGAAAATAACAGATGGAAACTTCAACTTTCCAACCCTCCCACTTTTAAACTTTTCAACCCTTCAACTCTTCAACTTCTAAACTCTTCAACCTTTCAACCCTTAAACTTTTCAACCAAACCTTCTCTCAAAACATATGCCTGAAAGGCACCAGCAACGATTCGAAAAATCTTTGAAGCCGGGGCCTTTTCTGCCAGTTGACGTAGTCAAAGGTCTCGGAATCCCTGATACTTTCCTTGAAATGGTTCAGCAGTTGCCGGTTGAGGCTTCGGTGCTCGCCGAAAAGGGCAATTTCGTGCTGATAGCGAAAACTGCGGTAGTCAAAATTGGCCGAACCGATCAGAAAATACTTGCGATCCACCAGGAATATCTTGGAATGCAGGCTCTGGGGAAGGTAAAAAAGAATATTCACTTTGGCTTTGGCCAGTTCGCCCAGGTACTTGCCCGAAAGGACATCCAGGATATGGATGTCTGATTTTTTGGGAATAATAACATTGACCCTTACTCCACGTGCCGAAGCCTCGGCCAGGGCTTTGCGAAGATTGCCCCCCGGAAGAAAATAGGGCGTTTCCAGGAAAATTTCCTTCTCCGCCTGGCGAATAAGTTCCAGAAATTTTCGCTGTATGGGCTGTTGCTGCAAGCTGGGAACATCGCGGATGATTTCAAAAGTATCATAGAAAATCTTCTGCGTATAAGCCACCTTATCGTAAAAGTATTTATTGTAGATTTTCAGGTTGTTTAAAAAAACCCCTTTGAAGTTTTTAGCGATATCTCCCTGGATTCGAAACATCGATTCGCGCCAGTTCAGGGCATAGCCACTTACATTGGCCGAGCCCATCCAGGTTATTTCGTCGTCGATGATCAAAATCTTGCGGTGGTCGCGGCGATGGTTTTTGGTGAAAGCATCCCAGGTAATTTTGATTTTCTTGAAAAATTTTACTTCGCCCCCCAGGTCGGTGATATCCTTGAAAAAAGCCGCGTTGGAAGAAGCACCCCAGGAGTCAATGAGCAATTTTATTTTTACCCCTTCCCGGCATTTCTTGATGAGATTATCGCGCACACGGATGCCAATGGGATCGTTGCGAAAACGATACACTTCAAAATAGATGTAATCCTTTGCATTTTTGATATCGTTGAGTAGGGCAGGAAAAAAGGTCAACGGATCGGAAAACATCCTAATTTTCAGTTCTTTGGCTGTGTTCATATTTCAAAAAAAATTATAAAAAACCTATCAATCAAACATAACCCTTTTTTGGCAATTTAACAACGGCAAAAAATAAATCACTTTAGTAACTTACCATTACGGCAAAAAGCTTTATTTTTATCCTCCAAAAAGAGACATGCTAATCATAGGAATTGCCGGAGGTTCCGGGTCAGGAAAATCCACAGTAGTAAAAAAGATTGTAAGCAGATTGCCCAAAAACAGCGTTTCTGTAATTTACCAGGATGCCTACTACAAGGACAACGGTAAGCTTTCTGCCGAAGAAAGGGCCAAAATCAACTTTGACCATCCCAGTGCCATTGAGTTCAACCTGCTGGTAAAGCACCTGGACATGCTGCGCGAAGGCAAAGAAATTCCCATGCCCATATACTCGTATCTCACCTGTGCCAGGGCTAAAGAAACCATACCTGTTGTGCCCAATGAGGTGGTAATCGTGGAAGGAATCCTGATCATGTCCAACCCGCGTATGCGCGACCGTATGGATATCAAGATTTTCGTGGATGCCGATGCTGATGACCGCCTGATGAGGGTTATAAAACGAGATATCCAGGAAAGGGGACGTTCTTTTGTAGAAGTACTGGAGCATTACGAAACATTTGTAAAGCCTATGCACCTTCAGTTTATTGAACCCAGCAAACGGTATGCGGAAATCATCGTTCCCCAGGGAGGAGAAAATCATGTGGCCATCGATATGATCACTTCCCGCATCAGAATTGCCCAGCAGGCTAAACAAATTGGAATATAGCGTGTTTTCAAAAGGAGAAGTTTAAAACCCGGCAGGAGCTTTTTTCCGGCTCCCTGGCTCATTGCAAACTTCCACTGGTTCCGCTAACTTTAAAACCTGATAACCCTATGATACCACTGTACAATTTCCACAGCCATTCCCATCATTGCGACGGAAAGGAATCCATGGAAGAGTATGTAAAAGCCGCCATAGAAAAGAAATTCAAAGCTTTTGGTTTTTCTGCCCATTCTCCCCTGCCCTTTCCCAATGAATGGAGCTTAACGCCCGAAAGTTTCAGGCAGTATGTTCAGGATGCCAGGTATCTCATTGAAAAATACAGCAATGAAATCAATCTGTACCTCGGGCTGGAAATAGATTATATCCCCGGCCATTCGGAAGATTTTGCAGGGTTTATGAAAAATACGCCACTGGACTATAATATTGGTTCGGTGCATCTGGTGCGCAGCGAGGAAGACGGTAAAATCTGGTTTATCGACGGTCCGGTGGAAGGGTATATCAATGGCGTAAACGAAATCTTCAAGGGGGATTTCAAGGCGGCCGTTACTGCATTTTACAAACAGAGTATCCGCATGATTGAAACCCAGCAACCGCAAATCATAGGACATATTGACAAGGTGAAAATGAACAACAAGCAGCGCTGGTTTTCTACCGGCGAAAAGTGGTATGCAGACCTGATAGATCAAACCCTGGAGGCCGCCGCCAGAAATAACTGTATCATAGAACTCAATACCCGGGGGTTATACACGGGAAAAATTGATGAATATTTCCCCTCCACCGATATTTTGCACAAATGCCTTGATTTGGGCATACCCATGATGGTCAACAGCGACGCCCACCATCCCTCTCAACTTGATAAACATTTTGCAGAAGGACATGATTTGTTGCGAAAAGTAGGTTTTAAAAGTGTGAAGACACCCTTTTTTGAGATAGAAATCTGACCCCGCAACCAAGCCTGTTTGCGTTGCATGAACAGGTGAAAAACTACAAACATAATTACTACCTTTGTGGCTTAATAACGTTTTCATGAGCGACTCTATCAAGCATGAGTGCGGCATTGTGCTGCTTAGGCTCCTCAAGCCACTCGAATATTATGTTGCCAAATACGGCACTGCCTTTTACGGCCCCGACAAAATGTACCTTCTGATGGAAAAACAACACAACCGCGGCCAGGATGGCGCCGGGCTGGGTTGTGTTAAGTTTGATATGGAACCGGGAACCCGCTATATGAGTCGGATTCGAAGTACACAAACCAATCCCATCAAAGATATTTTTTCGCAGTTACATGCAGGGGTTCAATCAGTTGTCGGACAGAAATCCGAAAGATTGAAGGATGTAAACTGGTTGAAAAACCATACAGACCTTATCGGTGAACTCTACCTGGGTCATCTGCGCTATGGAACCTTCGGAAAAAATGCTATCGAAAATACCCATCCCTTCCTCAGGGAAAACAACTGGATGTCGAAAAACCTTATGATCGCAGGTAACTTCAACCTCACCAACGTGGATGAGCTGTTTACCAGTTTGATCAATATCGGACAACATCCCAATAAAACTTCCGATACAGTAACGATTCTCGAAAAACTGGGCCATTTCCTGGATGATGAAAACGAGGATCTGTACCGTAAGTATAAAAAAGAGGGAGCCTCCAAAAAGGAAATTTCCCCTTTAATTGCCCAGAATTTAGACATCAGCACAATACTCTCCAATGCCAGCAAATACTGGGATGGTGGGTATGTACTGGGGGGGCTGCTGGGCCATGGCGATGCGTTTATCATGCGCGACCCCTCGGGCATCAGACCTGCCTACTTCTATAAAGATGATGAAATTCTGGTGGCTACCTCCGAAAGACCGGTGATTCAAACCACATTTAAGGTGCCCATCGAATCTATACAGGAGATAGAACCCGGACACGCACTGATCATTAAAAAAGATGGCCAGTTCAGCAACGTAGAGGTAAAAAAGCCCCTGCCAAGAAAGTCGTGCAGCTTTGAAAGAATCTACTTCTCCAGGGGTTCCGATGCCGATATTTACCGCGAAAGAAAAAAACTGGGCAAACTGCTGGTACCTGCCATCCTCAGAACCATTGATCACGATTTGGAATACACCATTTTTTCCTATATCCCTAATACCGCCATTGCCGCCTATAAAGGTATGGTGGAAGGGCTCCATGAGTTTTGCGATGCGGTAAAAAAAGACCGGCTCGTACAATTGCAGGGAGATATGGATCCGGCAAAAATTGAAAAAATCCTGCAACTACGCCCCCGCATAGACCAGATTGCCGTGAAAGATGCCAAATTGCGCACCTTCATCACCCAGGATAACGCGCGGGATGACCTGGTTACCCACGTGTATGATGTTACCTATGGCGTGGTAAAGGAATACCAGGACAGCCTGGTGGTTATTGACGACTCTGTGGTAAGGGGCACAACGTTGAAAAACAGTATCATTCGTATTCTTGACAGACTAGGACCCAAAAGGATCATCATTGTAAGTTCGGCTCCCCAGATCAGGTATCCTGACTGTTACGGCATTGATATGGCCAAGTTGTCTGATTTTATTGCTTTCAGGGCCACCATAGAGCTGCTCAAAGATACCCGGCAGGAAGCAATCATCAACGATGTGTACAAAAAATGCAAAGCTTCGCAACTTTTGCCCAAAGAAGATGTTGTTAACCATGTAAGAGATATTTACAAACCCTTTAAACCGGAAGAAATTTCAGCTAAAATTGCAGAAATGCTGCATACCCCTGATGTGAATGCCGAAATTGAAATCGTATTCCAAACCATAGAAGACTTGCATGCAGCATGCCCGGGACACAAGGGCGACTGGTATTTTACCGGCGAATATCCCACACCGGGAGGAAATAAGGTATGCAATCGTTCTTTTGTCAATTATATTGAAGGAAAAAACGAAAGAGCTTATTAAAGCTGCTTGCCTTCTTTGTTTCGGCGTTTCGGTGATAAGGGTGTGGTTTTTATCCTTTACCGCAATTCACCGCCTATAAACACTACTGCTATGAATGCTTACATTCAGAAACTTATCTTACAGGGCGAACACCAGAAACAAGACTTCAAGTTCCAGGTGAACGACTCCCGTAAAATTGCGCGCACCCTTTCAGCTTTTGCCAATACCAACGGAGGAAAACTCCTTATCGGGGTCAAAGACAATGGGGTTGTGGCAGGGGTAAGGTCTGATGAAGAATTTTATATGATTGAAGCAGCAGCACAGATGTACTGCAAACCAACCATTGACTTTGCTCATCGCGCCTGGAACGTAGACGGGAAAACCGTGCTGGAAATTGATATCCCCGAACTGGAAAAAAAACCCTGCTTTGCCGAAAATGAACCGGATAAATGGATGGCCTACATCCGTGTCAGGGATCAAAACATTTTGGCAACCACCCTGCAACTGAAATTATGGAAAAGAAAAAACAGCAACAATGGCACTTTTATTCGCTACAGTGAAAAAGAAAAATTGCTGCTCCAATACCTCGAAGAGCATCCTTTTATCACCATTGGGAAATTCTGCAAACTGGCATCCATACCACGATACCTGGCTGAAAATCTGATTGTAAATCTTCTGATTACCGATATTATCGAGATGGGACAAACCGAGAAGATGAGTTGGTTTCGCTTAAAAGATCCCGATGATGGAGGACAATGGGACCAATAAAAAAAACCGGCCTTGCATAAGACCGGTTTTTTTGTGGAGAATATCGGGCTCGAACCGATGACCTCTTGGCTGCCAGCCAAACGCTCTAGCCAACTGAGCTAATTCCCCGTTTTATGGTTTGCAAAATTAGCAGGTTTTATTAATTTGGCCAAATATTTTTACTTTTTTCCAACGATTATGCCAAGACTTTTTATTGCCATCAAAGTAAAACCCGGTAACGACCTGCTAAACAGCATGATGAAAATTCAGCAGACCCTTGCCAGTGACTCAATAAACTGGGTGAAACCATACAACATGCATATTACCCTTAAATTCCTGGGAGATACCCGTCAGGAGAGCATTCCGCCCATCATCAGCAAGCTCAAAACTTGCGCTGCTGCCATTGAATCCTTTGGTTTTACCGTCAAAGATTTTGGGTATTTCGGCAATTTACGCTTTCCCAGGGTGTTGTGGATGGGTGTTGAACAGGAAAAGAAAAATATTGAAAATGCATATCAGTTGATTCAAACGGAAATGGATTTCCTTGGATATCCTGCAGAAAAACAAGAATTCAGACCGCATCTTACCATTGGAAGAATAAAAAACATGCACGACACCCAAAAACTCAGAGAACTGGAAGGTGAATTCTCGGGGGTATTGCTGCAGCAAGTATGGATCGACACCTTTGAACTTTACCAAAGTAAACTTACACCCTCGGGTCCTGTTTATAGTGTAGTGGAAAAATTTAACCTTAACAAACCTGATACTTATGAATAAATTGCACGAAGAACTTTTTCTTGACATTCTCGAAAAAAACAGAGGTGTTAAAGGCCGGATTATCAGCACACGTACGTTATCAGGAGGAGATATCAACCAGGCCGCAAAGGTTGAAACAGGGGAGGGGCTTTGGTTCGCCAAATGGAACAGCGCTGATGCTTTTCCCGGAATGTTTGAAGCAGAGGCAAAAGGACTTGAGCTGCTAAGAAGGGCAGGTGAGGTGTTTGTACCTGCCGTGGTGGGCTTTGGCGAAATGCAAAATGAAAGCATGCTGGTGCTTGAATATGTAGACAGCAAAAGAGAAAACCCCGGCTTCTGGCATGATTTCGGAAGAAGCCTCGCTGCCATGCATAAGCATACGGAAGCGTATTTTGGCCTGGACCATCACAATTATATCGGCAGCCTTCCACAGTACAATCACAAGCATGATTCCTGGGTGGATTTTTTCATCAGCTGCAGACTCGAAGAACAAATCAAAATGGCGCGCAACAAGGGCAGAATAGACAAGAGTACCATTAACCAGTTTGAGCGCCTCTACGCCCGTCTGAATGACTTCTTTCCGCAAGAGAAACCCTCGCTGCTACATGGCGATTTATGGAGCGGCAATTTCATGACCAGCCATAAGGGCGATGCATGCATTATTGATCCTGCTGTTTATTACGGCCACAGGTTGATGGATCTGGGCATGACAAAGCTCTTTGGTGGATTTTCCCCTGAATTGTATGACGCTTACCATAACGAATTTCCACTGGAAAGCAACTGGAGGGAAGCCATTGAAATTGCCAATTTATACCCGCTGATGGTACACGTTAACCTTTTTGGAGGCGGATACATGGGCTCGGTTAGCAGCGTGCTGCGAAAATTCTGAAAAAGGCCATGGATTGCTGGTGAAATTTGTGGACAATAGACTTTTTAGAGTGGACTTAACCTTTAAACACACACAACCTATCCCCATTTTTCAGGAAAGATAATTGTACGACTGAAAGAAAACACAGACAGTAAGAAAAGGCGCGGAGCGCTGAAATTATGGTAGAAATCTAATGCAACCATAAAACCCAAGGCGCGTAGCGCTGACATTATTGGATTATTAAAACAAAAAAAAATGTTATCCCGGTTGAATTAGCCAGTTATTTTCCGGATATGTTTAATCGTCATTCCACGCCGCTGGGGGGGAGCACCCCGGAGTGGGTGCAATAAATCAAGGAATTCGAAGAGGTTAATGCATTTTATGATATACTCCTCATTTCTTACTCCGCTCCTGCCACAGCTGTCCGAAATTTTTAGCAGCAACAGGGGGGAGGTCTCTCCTTTTCCCCCAGCTTTTCGCGAAGAGCTTCTTAAGGGCAAAATTTTTCATCTTCGCTCCTGCAAAATCCATCAGCTTCCGGTTCATCATCACTTTTTTCCAGGCATACATACCCAGGTTTTCAATGCGGGTAGATAGTTTGTTTTTTACAGCAGTGTTTCTGTTTTCCAGCAACAGATGGTGCAAATCAATGTTTACCGGGCATACTTCCGTACATTTGCCACACAGGGAAGTGGCATAACTGAGGTGTTTGTAGTGCATCATGGAATTCAGATGCGGGGTAATAACCGCTCCAATGGGTCCGGAATAAACACTGCCATAGGTATGTCCGCCAATATTGTGGTAAACCGGACAGCCATTCAAACATGAGCCACATCGAATACATGACAAAGCCCGCCTTTGAGGGGTTTGGGCCAGCAACCGGCTTCTGCCGTTATCAAGGAGTATTACATACATTTCAGTGGGTCCGTCCACTTCATCTTTTTGTCTTGGCCCGCTGATGATACTATTGTAGGCAGTAATATTCTGTCCGGTGCCAAAAGTTGCCAGTAAAGGCCAGAACAGATGCAAATCGTCTATGTTTTCAATTACTTTTTCGATACCAGCCACCACAATATGCAACGGAGGCATGGAGGCCGATAAAACCCCATTGCCCTCATTTTCGGTGAGGGCTACCGAACCGCTGTTGGAAATCAGAAAATTGGCACCGGTGATTCCTGCTCCGGCCGTTGCAAATTTTTCGCGCAGTGTTGTTCTTACAAATGCCGTTATCTGCTGGGGAGTGCTTTCAGGATCAAGTCCAAATTTTTCATGAAATATAAGTCCAATGTCTGCAGCGGATTTATGCATTACCGGGGTAACAATATGATAGGGTTTGTCACCGGAAATCTGAACAATATATTCACCCAAATCGGTTTCAATACTTTCTATGCCGTGGGGTTTAAGAAAATGATCCAGCTGTAATTCTTCGGTAACCATGGATTTGGATTTCACAAGCATCTGCACCTTATGCCTTTGCAGAATGTCAAGTATCAACGCATTGGCTTCATCTGCATCCTGCGCCCAAAGCACTTTCCCTCCATTTTTGATGAAATTCAGTTCAAAATCCTTCAGAGAATCCTCCAGGTGTTCAATGCTTTTGTATTTTTTCAATGATGCCTGCCTGCGGGCCATAGCAAGATTGAGATACTGTTGTTTCCCCCTGGAAACAGCAGCATCGTATTTAGACATATTGTAGGCTATGGTGCTACGATGTTTCAAATCGAAAGATTTGACCTCCGAGTCAACCATAAATTTGTCAAATATTTCAGACATAATAACTATATAGATAAAAAAATCAACTGCATTTTATTTTGTCCACCCTGTTCTTGTGCCTGCCTCCTTCGAATGAGGCATCCAGAAAAGCTTCTGTAATTTCTCTGGCCAGTTTTTCGTCAATGAAACGTGCCGGCATCGCCAATACATTGGCATCGTTATGATGCCTTGCCAGGGTGGCTATTTCAGGTATCCAGCATAATGCCGAACGAATATGCGCATGTTTATTGGCTGTGATATTAACACCATTACCGCTGCCGCAAATCACAATCCCCAGTTCATAGTCACCTTTGCCCATCGCTTGGGCCAGGGGATGCACATAATCCGGATAATCTACACTTTCTTCTGAATGGGTGCCAAAATCAAAAGATTCAATTCCCTTCTCATGAAGAAATGATTTAATTTTCTGTTTCAATGCAAATCCTGCATGATCAGATGCTATAGCAATTTTATCGGGTGTTTTACTCATTGTTTATAACTTTTTGTTAACCGTATTTACATGCAAAAATACAGATAAATTGCACATGGTTTGTTTATAACACTTTAGAATGAATTACCCAATCACATCGAAATTTAATAATACATTCTTGTTGCTTGGTATTCATATTTTTAAGTTTTATAAACAAATTGCTGTTAAAAACAATTTTAATGCCGGTGATAACTTTTGACAAATTTCTCTTGCAAAATTGAATCGCATATCCCATTACAAACAAAATTGAATTACACAAGCTCTTTTTGGAGAAGTTGTAACAATTTACTAACATTCACTTAACAATTTTTTAATAAAAAAGGGAGGTAAATAAACATGTTTTTATCAAGAATCAGATCAATTAACGCATTGTTGATAACCTCATAAGACATTGAAGCCGTGAGGTAGTTACTGTTAATAACTATTCAGAAATTGTTAATTTGTTTTGATAAATGAATTAACCAAGTTTTGGTTGATCAATTTTCTAACAATATCAACATCGCTAATAATAATAGTGAAATTTTATAATTTTAAAAAAGTATTATCGATAAAAATAGATTGTTGAACTATTTTGAGTTTCCGATGGATGCTTTGAGGAAAAGCTGTGGTTAAATTTCCTTAAAACTTGATTGCAACACAATGCTTGATTATTAGGCTTATAAAGAATTTCAAAAGTTGTTGAGTCTAATGAGCCATCAATCAGGGAGTTTAATAAAAAAAGGGCTTTTATAAATTGAATACATGATTGCCTTATTAATCGTATATGTTTTAAAAAATTGTTGTAAATTTGATGGTGATAAATACAGAATCAAGTATTTAACAGAGAAACTACCGTTCGGGGCAATTTAACCCGGCGATTGTCAATCCAAAATTCAATAATAAAAAAATAAGAATATGGCAAAAGTAAAGATTTTGGTTGTTGAGGACGAAAGCATTGTAGCAAAGGATATCCAGAATAGTTTGAAAAAAATGGGATATCAGGTTCCTACAACCGTAAGTAGCGCCGAAAAAGCAATTGAAGAAATTGAAGAAAACCGCCCGGACCTGGTTTTGATGGATATTATGCTCAAAGGGCAAATGAGTGGTATCGAAGCTGCCAACCTTATCAAGGAGAGATTTGGAATTCCATTGATTTTCCTTACAGCCTATGCGGATGAAAATACGCTGAGCAAGGCAAAAATTACTGAGCCTTATGGTTACATTATCAAGCCTTTTAAGGAAAAAGAATTGCAGACAACTATCGAAATGGCTTTGTATAAGCATGAAAAAGATGAAGTTGTAAAGAAAGAAAGAGATCTGTATCATTCCATTATTGAAAACAAAGAATCCAAAGACAGTATTTTTGTCAGAGCGGATTACAGACTTAACAAAATTAACTTTGATGATATTTTCTATGTGGAGGCTCTCAAGGATTATGTTGTGATCAATACTTCTGATAACAGCTATACTACGCATACTACCATGAAAGAGATGGTTAGAATATTGCCCCAAAAGGATTTTGTTCGTATTCACCGTTCTTTTATTGTTAACCTTAACAAGATCTTCTCTATTAAATACCCGGATCTCGTTATCGAAGGAAAAATGAAAGTGCTGCCTATCGGAGGTTTATACAGAAAAGAACTGTATGGACGATTGAATCTTATATAGTAAGTACCTTTAAAACAAAAAAAAATCCTGAAGCAATTCAGGATTTTTTTTTGTTCGATTGAGTCGTTAGTCAGCCAGGACAAAATCTATCTCCTTGCGCTGCGCATCCACTGATTTGATAACAATATTGATCTTATCTCCCAGTTTGAATTTGCGCTTTGAGTTATGACCAATTACCTGGTAATTGTCTTCATCGAGGTAGTAAAAATCATCGTCCAGATCTTTTAAACGAATCATTCCCTCGCATTTGTTTTCAATGAGTTCCACAAACAAACCCCATTTACTTACACCCGAAATTACCCCCTCAAATTCTTGTCCTACTTTATCTGCCAGAAATTCTACCTGTTTCAGTTTGATGGAATCTCTTTCTGCACTTTGAGCTAACTTTTCCATTTCCGTTGAATGGATGCATTTCTCTTCGTAAATGTCAGACGAAAAACTTCCCGCATTGTTAAGGTAAGCGAAAAGTAAGCGATGTACCATTAGATCGGGATAGCGGCGTATAGGGGAGGTAAAGTGTGAATAGTAATCAAAAGCAAGTCCGTAATGACCAATATTTTGAGTAGAATATTCTGCTTTGGCCATACTCCTGATTGCCAGTGTTTCAATGAGATTTTCCTCTCCTTTTCCCTCTGAATCCTTTAAAAGCGTATTGAAGGATTTGGATATACTTTTCCTGGAGTCTGTTTTCATACTGTAACCCAGTTTGGAAACAAATTCAGATAGTTTATTGAGCTTTTCAGGATTGGGAATATCATGAATTCTGTATACAAATGTTTTGGGTTTTGAACCCCCTTTTACTTTCCCTGTTTTCTCTGCTACCGCTTTGTTGGCCAAAAGCATAAATTCTTCTACCAGTTTATGCGCATCTTTTTGTTCTTTGTAATAAACAGATAAGGGTTTTCCTTTATCATCCAGGTTAAATTTCACCTCTTTTTTGTCGAAACCGATGGCTCCGTTTTTCATTCTTTTTTTACGCACATCCTTAGCTATGTTATTGAGGATGTGTACTTCTTCTTTATAATCTCCATTGCCGGTTTCTATTATTTCCTGAACTTCTTCGTAGGTGAATCTTCTATCTGAATTAGTAATGGTTTTACCCATCCAAACAGCGTTTATTTTACCTGTTGCAGTCATATCAAAAATAACAGAAAAGGTTAGTTTATCTTCATTGGGACGAAGTGAACAAATGAAGTTGGATAGTCTTTCCGGCAACATGGGTACAACCCTGTCGACCAGATAAATGGATGTAGCCCTGGAATATGCTTCTTCTTCTAATAAGGTATTTTCCACAACATAATGCGAAACATCGGCTATATGTACTCCAATCCTGAAATTGTTTTCATCAAGCTTTTCTACAGATATAGCATCGTCAAAATCCTTGGCATCAAATGGATCAATGGTGAATGTTGTTATCTTTCTGTAATCCTTTCTTTTCTGGATTTCTTCTTCAGTAATTTTATCTGATATCTGTTGTGCTTCTTTTTCAACCTCTTCAGTAAAAGTGTAAGGAAGGTTGTATTCAGCGAGTATGGCATGAATTTCTACTTCATTTTCACCTGGTTTGCCCAGTACTTGTATGATTCTGCCAAATGGGTTTTTGGCCTGATCGGGCCAGTCTGTCAATTCTGCTACCGCCTTCTGACCTTCTTTTGCTCCATTGAGTTGATCCAGAGGAATAAATATATCAATCGGAGTAGATTTGTTGTCAGGAATTAAAAAAGCAAAATTCTTATGTTTTTCAACTATCCCAACGAATTTGGTTTTCTTTCTTACCAGAATTTCTATGATTTCCCCTTCCATTTTGGCAGTTTTGCGTTTGGGAAACAAACGTACTTTTACTTTGTCACCATGCAGGGCTTTTGAGGTGTTGTTGGAAGATATTCTGACATCCTCCAGCAAATCTGGTGTTATAACATAGGCTTTACCGGTTTGTTTCATATCGACTATGCCTGTTACAAAGGGGCCTACATGTTTTAATTTTTCCACTTCCAGCGGATTTAATACATATTTTCCTTTGTATGCTTCGACAATAAAATTTTCCTTCGCTAGTTGATGTAATATACCGTTAATGTATTTTCTGTCTTTGTTGTCAGTATCCGAAAGCCTCTTGCCTATCTGTTTGTAGTTGTATTTTACTTTTGGATTACTAATAAAAAAGGATTTTACCTTCTCAATCAGTACTTCTTTTATAGTGTCTTTTGTCTTGTTCATATCTTATTATTTTTGTTCTTTTCTATAATAATTTTTACTGTGCATGTATTGGTAGTAAAGCAAATGTCGAAATAGATTGTTTAGTTCCTAATCTTCATGCATTACAATCTTAAATACATTGGCGGATGGTGTGCTATGTTTTAATCTCGATGTTGGTTAGAAATATCTTTTATATGTAATCAGTGATTTTGTAGTAATGGATGTTATGTTTAAATTTTATTTATCTTACCCTTGATAAGATAACATTTTAATATCTGGTACTTTAATTGTATTTATTAAAGGTGCACTTGTAAAGTTAAAATAGTATATAGATTCTATCGTTAAGTGCTAAATTAGAATTTTTTAGAGTAACAACGAATTATTTCTTTGTAAATTTATTGTTTATTTTTGTAAGCTTCACCTATTTTACCGACTTGAAATATAAGGATTTAAATGTCAACTAACTATAACATACTGCTCAAAAAACTGGATGCCTACATCAGGAAATTTTACCTTCATAAGCTCATAAAGGGAGGATTTCTTTTTATAACAGGTTTTCTTTCACTTTTCTTTCTGGTAGTTGTATTAGAATATTTTGGATATTTTAATACTGCTACCCGTGGATTTTTGTATTATGGATTTATTGCATTCAACCTTTTTGTTTTTGTTTATTATGTCGTGAAACCGGTTTTAGGTCTCGTGAAAATTGGTAAAAGAGTTTCACTGGAAGATGCTGCTGTATTGTTAGGTAAACATTTTAAAAATGAAGTGAATGATAAAATTCTCAATACACTTCAATTGCAAAAAAATGCAGGGTTATCTGATCCTACTAATGAATTGCTGTTGGCAGGTATTGAGCAAAAATCATCCAAACTGGTTGTTTATCCTTTTCAAAATGCCATCAATCTGAAAGAAAATCTTCGCTATATTCCTGTTTCTTTGTTTCTTATTGTACTTTTTATAACAGGATGGATTGTATTCCCTTTTTTACTTAAAGAACCTGCTGCGCGTATCATTCAATATAACCAGCATTTCGAAAGGCCTGCACCTTTTAGTATCGCCTTTGTCAATGACCTGCCTCTTGAGGGTATAAAAAATGAAAGATTTGTTCTGCAGGTTACTACCGAAGGTTCTGTAATACCTGAAAATCTTGAAATACAAGTCAACGGTATTCCTCATCGTATGTCGGTTACCAGAAAGAATGAATTTCAATATGAATTCAGGAGTTTGGTCGAACCTGTTTCTTTCTATCTTAGATCCGGTAATTTCAGATTTGGACCTTATTCCCTTGATATTATCAGCAAAGCCGTAATAAAGAATTTTAATCTCATTGCTACCTTTCCGGAGTATACACGCTTGGGCAAGGAGAGTTTTCTTAACCTTGGTGATATACAGGTACCCGAAGGAACAGACCTGATGTGGCAGGTATATACTGAGGATACTGATAATATTTTGTTTTTAGACAATGAAGAGTCTACACCTTTTGAGGTAGAGCGAACGAACGTATTCGGTTTTGGTTTGAAGGCAGTGAAGGACTTTCAGTATTCCATCGTAGCGCTGAATGAAGATAATGTCCGGGGAGATTCACTCAGGTATAATGTCAGGGTTGTACCTGACGCGTTTCCCTCTGTCACCATTGAAGAATATCAGGATAGTATATTGATTTCCCGACTGTTTTTCAGAGGTTTGATTATGGACGATTATGGTTTTACAGGTCTGAATTTTAAGTACAGGGTGATTGATGAGAAAAGAAAAAAGGAGAATGATGCGGTTAGGTTTAGTGCTGAATCCATTTCTTTTGACCCTCTTAATCTTAACCAGAGTTTTTATTATGCTATAGATTTGAATAATTTTGGCATTCAACCAGGTAAGACCTTTGAATATTTTTTTGAAGTTACAGACAATGATAGAGTTAACGGACCCAAATCTGCTCAAAGCAGGATTTACAGTTTTTCATTGCCAACGTATGATGAAATGATAGCCCAGTCGCTGGCATCTGATGAGGAAGTGAAATCAGGATTAAGTGAAAACATTGAAGATGTCAATACCATTCAGGATGATATTGATAAACTCAGACGCTCCATGCTCGAAAGTGAGTCTATCAGCTGGGAACAACAAGAAGCGCTAAAGAACCTGCTCGATAAACAAAAACAAGCACAGGAGAATTATGAGCAATTGAAACAGATGAATAAGGATAAGAATGTTCGTGATCAGCAATTTAAGCAACAGGATGAGAATATTCTTAAGAAACAGGAGCAGCTTCAAAAACTCTTTGATGAAGTTTTAACCGACGAATTAAAGGATTTGTATCAGCAGATACAGGAAGAACTGGAAAAACTGAACAGGGAAAGTGTTTTCGAAATGCTTGAAAAAATGCAATTTGAAATGGAGGACTTCGAACGACGCCTGGATAGAGCGTTGGAGCTGTTTAAACAACTGCAGGTGGAGCGGATGTTGTCTGAGAGTGTGGAAGCTCTTGAAAGAATTAAAGAAGAGCTGGACCAGCTCAATGAAAGTATGGAAGCTGATGGTATTACCGACGATACTACCCGGGAACAATCCGATATCAATGAGCAGTTTGATAATCTGAAAGATTTACTGGAAGAAATGAGTAAGAAGAATGAGGATCTTGTCAGACCCAATTCCTTGGATGATACCAGTGAGCTTCAGGATAATATTTCGAAGGATTTGATGGATGCTCTTCAGGAAATGATGAAAAGTGAACCTGGCAAAGCCGGTTCCAAACAACAAGATGCTTCTGGTAAAATGGATCAATTGGGACAGCAGTTGCAATCTATGCTTTCAAGCATGCAACAGGAAAATCTTGCTGAAGATATCAGAACCATCAGAGAAATACTCGATAATTTAATCAAAACCTCTTTTGCACAGGAGAATTTGATGGAAGAAGTCAGGGCTGTGAATATAAGGGATCCTAAATATGTTTTTCTGATTCAGGAGCAAAGAAAAATCAGCAATGATCTGGTAATGATAAAGGATTCGTTAGAGGCTTTGGCCAGGCGTCAAATACAGATTGAGTCTTATATTACCCGGGAAATTGCCGAAATCAATATGAATATTGAAGTGGCTATTGATCAGCTTATTAACCGCAGGAAGCAGAATGGATTGACCCGACAACAGTTTGTTATGACCCATATCAATAATCTTGCCTTGCTTTTGAATGAAAGCATGGAAAACATGCAAAACCAGATGCAGGCAGATGGTGAGGGAGGGGGAGATCCAAAACAAGGTGAAGGCGCTGAAGGTTTCCAGGATTTGAGGCAAATGCAGGAGCAGATGAATCAAATGCTTGAACAAATGAGAGAAGGTCATCAACCTATGCCCGGTGAATCAGGAGAAGGGGGTATGGGTTTGAGTGAACAACTTGCGCGTATGGCGGCAGAACAGGAAGCCATTCGAAACCGCTTGAACGAGTTGGCTGGTGAGCTAAGAAAAGAAGGACAGAATATATCGGAGCTGGACCAGTTAATGCGCGAAATGGAAAGGACGGAAATGGATATTGTTACAAACAACATTACCAGGCAAACCCAATTGCGCCAGGAAAGAATATTAAGCAGGCTTCTTGAACACGAAAGAGCAGAGCTTGAAAGAGAACAGGAAGAAAGAAGGGTAGGAGAAACAGCTAAATTTTATGATTTAAGTAACCCCGAAGATTTTTTTGAGTATAATAGAGAAAAGAACAGGGCAATGGATATGCTCAGAAGTATGCCTCCCGGTTTCAGGCCCCATTACAAATCACTTGTAGAACTATATTTCCTTAATGTTCAAGAATAAATAAAATGGTTGAAAATAAAAGAGAAATCAGAATTAAATCCACTCATGAAGGGATTCATGAATTAGAGGCCTTTGTTGAGGATATTTGTTATGAGTATAACATTATCAATAGTTACTATAGCAATATTCAGCTGGCTCTTAACGAGGTGTTTTTTAATGCTAAAGAGCACGGCAACAAAAACAACGCCGATTCGTTTATTGATCTTTCCTTCTTTTCTGATCAAAAAGGACTTCATTTTCTGGTGAAAGATGAGGGTGAAGGCTTTGATTATCAGAAGTATATGGATTTAGATCTCCTTGATTTACCTGAAGGTGAAGGGGAGGGGCAAAGAGGTATTCTTGTTATAAAAATGCTAACCGATGAGTTAAACTGGCTTGACAATGGAAAAACCATCGAACTTGTATTCTATATCAGTAGTGTCAATTACTCACTTACGCTCGAGCGGAAAAAGCATCTCGAGAATTATTTTAAAAACGTAACTTTGTACAAAACTTCATAATTTGGAAAAACAATTGCCAGATTCTTCTCATATAGAATTTGTGTATAATGAAATCGACCAGTTTCCATTTCCTGAAGATTCTCTCAGGAAATGGATTCTTGCTATTATACACAATGAAAAAAAGGACGCAGGCGAACTTAATTTTATTTTCTGTGACGATGCATTTGTCCTTGATATGAACAAGCAATATCTTGAGCATGATACTTTCACCGATATTATAACTTTCGATTATTCTGTCGATTTTGGTAATATAAGCGGTGACATTTATATTAGTGTTGATATGGTTAGGTTCAATGCAGAAAAGTTTCAAAATTCTTTTCTCGAAGAGCTTAGCCGTGTGATGGCTCACGGGGTATTACACATAATAGGGTATAAAGATAAGAGTGATGAAGAAACCGAGGTAATGAGGGAGAAAGAAAATTATTACCTTAAAATGGCAGATTATTTGTAATTTAAGGTTAGAAATTAGTTTATAGGATTTAAATGTGAATGTAGAATGTTTCCCACTTACGATATAATTGTTGTAGGCGGCGGTCACGCAGGATGTGAGGCCGCCGCTTCTGCTGCCCGGATGGGCTCAAAAGTTCTTCTTATTACCATGAATCTGGCCACCATTGGTCAAATGTCATGCAATCCGGCAATGGGCGGAATCGCCAAAGGTCAGATTGTGCGCGAAATTGATGCATTGGGTGGTTTCTCCGGAATTGTTACGGATGAAACCATGATACAATTTCGAATGCTGAACCTTAGCAAAGGTCCCGCCATGTGGAGCCCACGTGCCCAAAGTGACCGCGATCTTTTTGCCCGAAAATGGCGTAGCATTCTTGAGTCAATCGATAATATTGATTTCTGGCAGGATAGTGTTGTTTCGCTTGTAGTTAAAAACGGCAAGACTACTGGAGTAAACACACGTCATGGTTTAAGTTTCGAAGCCAAGTCTGTAATTATTACCAGTGGAACTTTCCTTAATGGAAGTATACATATTGGAAAGAATAATTTTGACGGTGGTCGTTTAGGAGAAGCTCCCAGTAGTGGTTTTACCCAGGATTTAATTTCTTACGGTATTGAAACCGATAGATTGAAAACCGGCACACCTGTGAGAGTTGATGGCAGGACCATTGATTTTGATCAGTTGATAGTTCAGTGGGGCGATACTGTTCCTGGCAAATTCTCCTTCATGGATACTACTCCTTTAAAGGATCAAAGACCTTGTTATCTTGCCTATACCGATAAAAATGTGCATGAAATTCTCAGAACTGGTTTTGAGGAATCTCCCATGTTTGCCGGACGTATCCAGGGAAGTGGACCGAGGTATTGCCCCAGCATTGAGGATAAAATTGATCGGTTCAGTGATAAAGATCGTCATCAGTTGTTTGTGGAGCCGGAAGGTTGGAATAGCATAGAATACTACATCAATGGATTTTCTTCGAGTTTGCCATTGGAGGTGCAGTATAAAGCGCTGCAAAGCATAAAAGGTTTTGAACACGCTAAAATTATCAAGCCCGGTTATGCTATCGAGTATGATTATTTTCCACCCACTCAATTAAATTTCACCCTGGAGAGTAAGGTTCTGGAAAACCTGTATTTTGCCGGACAGGTAAATGGTACAACGGGTTATGAAGAAGCCGCTTGTCAGGGGTTAATGGCTGGAATCAATGCCCATCTAAAAATTACGCAACAAAAACCTTTTGTACTCAAGAGGAGTGAGGCGTACATCGGAGTTTTGATTGATGACTTAATCACCAAAGGGACAAAAGAGCCTTACCGAATGTTTACCAGCAGGGCTGAATTTAGAATTTTGCTCCGACAGGATAATGCTGATTCAAGACTCACACGTTATGGTTATGAATTGGGTGTTGCAACCCGTGAACGGTTTGAGCGATTGTTGGAAAAAGAATTCATGATTGCTAAAATAACGGATGAAATCAACAATGCCAAAGTAGTACCGGATGATGTAAATGGGTATCTTACGGAGCAGAACAGTTCCCCGATTGCCATAAAGAGTTCATTAAAACAGATTCTGCTAAGGCCCCAGGTGAGTCTCAAAGATCTTTACTCCCGAATTCCTGGTTTCAGCAATACCTTAAAGGAAATCAGTGAGCATAAACTTTTCGAAGAGTCATTGCTCTCAAGCGAAATACTTATCAAATACAAGGGGTATCTTGATCGCGAAAAAGAGATGGCGGATAAAATCAGCCGCCTTGAAAACACCGTATTAAAAGATGATTTTGATTACCAATCATTGAAATCCATAAGCCTGGAGGGGAGGGAAAAACTTACAAAAATTAAACCCCGCACCATTGGGCAGGCTTCCCGTATCAGTGGAATTAATCCCAGCGACATTTCCGTTTTATTGGTTCACATTGGGGCATAAGAATGTTTCACGTGAAACAAAGGGAAATCACCAGTAAAGATGTTCCACGTGAAACATTAGTGAGCTTACTAAAATAGCTCCACGTGAAACATCAGGGAGCCTGCCAAAATAGTTCCACGTGAAACATTGCCGGATTTATAAAGGGACAAGTTCTGAGTAAAACACTGAGGAGTTTTTTTGAAATATGTTTCACGTGCAACATTGAATAGCAAGAATAAGGTATCTGTAATGTTCCACGTGAAACATTACAGATAGTGTTTTAAAATTCGTATTACAACTATACTTCTATATCTTCATACAAATTTATTGAATGGAACAGCTGAAGGAATGTTTATTGTGTAAGGGAAATCACCTAAAAAATATCATCGAAACTAAGGATTATCTTGTAAGTAAAAGTACGTTCACAATTGTAGAGTGCAGCGATTGCGGGTTTGTTTTCACCAATCCCAGGCCTGCAGTTGATGAACTTGGCAAATATTACCTGTCGGATGAATATATATCGCACAATGATGATGCTAATTCATTGATGGATAGCATTTATAAGCTCGTGCGCAATTATATGCTGCAACGTAAAATCCGCTGGATTAGTCATAATTCCAAAAAGAATCCTGCGGATATAAAGTTGCTGGATTATGGTTGTGCTACGGGTGAATTCCTGTTAAGGGCAAAGGCAAAAGGGATGAAAACCATGGGGATTGAACCTGATTCCCATGCCCGGGAAAAGGCAAGGCTGAAAGGAATTACGGTTATAGAAAGTCCTGATGAACTTCCTGACAATGACGGTATAATGCAATTTGATGCGGTTACTTTGTGGCATGTTTTGGAACATATCCCTGACTTATCTGCTAAAAAGCGTTTGCTGGAAAAAATTGTTGCCAAAGATGGAGTCCTGGTTGTTGCAGTACCCGAATACAATAGTTTTGATGCCCGGCATTACAAAGAAGCCTGGGCTGCGTGGGATGTGCCCAGGCATTTGAATCACTTCGAAAAAAAATCTCTTCTCAAAATGTTTGGTGATAGCTTTCACCTGGAAAAGGTCTATCCTTTGGTTTTTGACTCGTTTTATGTTTCCATGCTTACCGAAAAAAATCTGCAAAATGGTTTTTCAGGTGTTATCCGTGCATTCATGGTCGGGGTTTGGTCTAATATTCTTGGCATTGCAGGCAGGTATCCTTTTTCCAGTCAGGTTTATATTTTCAGAAAAAGGTGACAAATTGATGGTCTTTTCATGTGTAAC
>RECE01000080.1 GCA_007694165.1 Bacteroidota bacterium | reverse complement strand
CTCAACCGGGTTCCTCCTCGCCGCCCGCCAACTCTGCCAGCTCACCGTAAGCAACCCAATCCCCAGCACCAGTAAACCTGCCAGCGCAAACATCCACCAACTTAGCAGGGTGCGATAGGCAAAGTTTTGCAACCACTTATTCATGGCGTAGTATGCAATGGGCGTAGCAATGACGAAAGCAATGCCCACCCATTTTACAAAGTCTCTGTTGAGCATTAGCATCACTTCCCAGGTTTTGGCCCCATTGACCTTGTGGATACCGATTTCTTTAACTCTCTTTTTCATGGAAAAATCAACCATTCCAAACAATCCAATACAGGAAATAAACAAAGCAATAACAGCTACAATTTTCATGGTGGCAGCCCGCCTCTCTTCCTGCTGATACATGGCACCCAGAAACTCATCATAAAACTCAACGAAGTACTCATGTTCAGGCAATATTTCCTCAAATGTTTTCTTTATAGCTCCAAGGGTATTTGAGATATCATGAGATGCTATTCTTGCGGTGATATGAGAAACATCATCATCATAAAGAATTATTAAGGCACCAATTTCATGATACATATCCTGGAAATGAAAGTCATCGAGCAAGCCTACTACCTGGATATTGCCACCAAAAATATCTTTCCCTTCAATGCTTTCCCATCCCGCTTGCTTCATTGCACTCTTATTAACAATACATACATCATTGCTTTCCCGTGGATGAAAATTTCGGCCTTCCAATAGGGGCAATTCAAAGGTCTCGACAAAGCGGTTATCAGCAGTAATCAGGGATACACTACCCAATTCCAAACTCATACTACTATTCAAGATACTTCCAGGTGTACCATGCGAATAACATGCATTGACTACACCTGGAATAGTAAACAACCTGTCAATTAAGAGACTCACTTTGTCTTTTGCCTGCCAATGGACAGGAATGCGCACAAGATGCTCCGTGCTGAAACCAAAATCTTTGGTTTTTACAAAATTCACCTGGCGGGTAACGACAAATAATGCCATCAAAACCGCTATCGATGCAGCAAATTGTATCGTAATTAATGCTTTTCTAAAATCGTATCCTCCGGTTTTTTGTGATAACCGGTTGCTTATCAAATCTTTCGCCTGGGCTTGTAAGGCCATCCGGGCCGGATAAATGGCTATTACGAGGGCAATACCCACCAAACTTAAAAAGCAAATAACAATCAGCAAAGGGGTGTTAAACAAATACTCTAAGTGGATGGGTTTCCCAAACATCCCTTCAAATACGGGCTTGATGAGAAAAGCCAGGTACAATGCAATAGTTAGTGATAGCAATATGGTGAGGAAGGCTTCAAAAACAAATTGAGAAACCAGACGAATTTTGCCTATCCCAAAAACCTTTTTTATCCCAAATTCTTTTAACCGGCCAAAGTTATGACCAACAGACAAACTCACATAGTTGAAAACAGACAGTGCAATCAATAGAAAAGTTAGCCAGGCCAATAGCTGAATCATTTTAATATTGGCATGTTCCAGGCCATCATGCTGCACAGATGTATCGAAATAAGCATTTTTATAAGGCAGGAGAGTATATTCTTTTTCCTGTTTATTTTCGGGTACAGGCACCATGGCCGATACCTTGGGGGCAACATCACTTACTATAGCATTGGGGTTTAGTTTTAACAGAAGATGATAAAAATAGGTGCAGTTGTCATCGTAACAACTGGACGAGTATCTTAATTTTAAATCTGAAGAAACTATGACATCTCCATGCAAAGTGCTTTTTTGGGGGAAATCTTTCATTACCGCCGATACAATCAGGTCGACCCTGTGAGACATGTTAATCATTTTGCCAATGGGGTTTTCATCTCCAAATACTTTTTGAGCAAAGCTTTCAGTAATAACAGCATGAGTCGGGATTTCGAAAATATCACGGGGATTTCCCATACTTAACTCAACAGGTAATACAGAAAAAATACCTTCATCGGAATGGATAACCCTTGCTGAATAATTGTTCTTTTCAAAAACAACTGGCTCACTACTCACATGATAGTTTGCGGCATGCTTTACTTCCGGAATTTTTTCCAGCATTAACTGGCGGGTCTGCTCAGGAATATAGCCATCATTATCCAACCCGACAACCCTGTAGATATGGTCAATGTTGTCGATATGCCTGTCGTAACTAAATTCAGAAGCCAGGAATGCGCCCAAAACAACTATTAATGCCAGGCTTACAGAAAAACTTCCGATGGTAACAAAGGCATGAACCTTTTTACGGAGGAGAATTTGAAAATAGGATTTGAACATGTTCATGATAATGGGTAATTAGTAATGAGTAATTAGCAATGCAATTAACTGACACACAGGACATAATAATGCTATGTTTTCTTTTTCTTTTTTAATTAATCATTATTTCACTCATACCGCAGTGACTCAACAGGATTAACCCTTGCAGCCCTGAAAGCATGAACAAGCACGGTAAGCACCACCACCACTGAAGCAATGGCAAAGGTGAGTGCAAAAACCCACCATCCTATTTCAATTCGTTCTGCATAGCCCCTTAGCCATTGCTCCATTACGAATAGAGTTACAGGAGTAGAAACTACCATTGCAATAATCACATACAGAATATTGATCCTGATAAATGAATAGATAATTTGCAGAGCCGAGCTGCCCATAGCCTTTTTAATACCGATCTCCTTGGTTCGATGCCTGGCCATAAACAGGGTTAAGCCAAACAAACCCATTACTGCTATTATCAATGTAAAGACAGCAGATACGCTTGCTGTGGCAATAAGGCTCTTCTCTTTTTTGTATAATTGGCTGGTGAGATCTTCTACCAATGAATAGCGGAATGGAATATCCGGAGCGAAAATCCCCCATGACTTCTCAAGCTGTGACAGCAAAAATCCCAGGTTTTCAGGATAATAGTTTATAGCAATTTGTTCATTGAATTCATCATCTATCAATATCATCAGGGGTTGAACCTCCGAATGGATAGATTCAAAGTAAAAATCCTTCACCACTCCAACTACTTTATATCCTTCAATGATCTCATGACCCAGGGGTTGAGAAATACCAAGTTGCTTAACTGCAGCTTCATTAATGATACAAGCACTTTGGAGATCTGTGCCATAGCTTTCAGAGAAATAGCGCCCTTTACTTAGGCTTATGCCCATGGTTTGCAAAAAATCGAAATCTTGTTCCGTCATAATTACAGTCACCATATTATTCTCATCTTCCGTATGGGGCACTACAATCATACCTTTGCCTGTAATGGGCAATGTTTCTAACGCCCCGGCTGCACTTATCACATTTGGGTTGCTCCTTATTTCTTCCAGCAATGGTTTATAGTATTTGAAGTCTTCACCAATATTCAGGAATAGCACATTTTCGTTGTTAAAGCCTGGTTTCTTGTTCATTGCAAACCTATACTGGGCGTTAATAATAAGGGTGCCTGATACAAAAAAGCAAAAAATCACCAGCTGCAAAATAATGAGAAATGCCCGAAAGAAACTTTTGTTTTTTCCATACACCACAGGGCTTTTTAGCACCTTTAATACATTTTGTTTTGACAACCAGGTTGATGTGTACAGGCCCGAGGCCAACCCAATGAATAAGGTTAAGACAAGGTAAGCCAGGGCATAATAGACTATATTTCCTTTGATAATGTGGATTTCCTTTTGAAAAAGCTCTGCGGCGTAGGGCAAACCCAGTAACATCAGATAAACGGCAATGGGCAAAACCATCAGGGTGAGCATCAGGGATTCCACAAGAAGCTGCATCCTGAGCTCACCGGGCTTTGCACCGTTGGTTTTCCTTATACCAATCTCTTTTGTTCTGCTGACAGAAACTGCTGTAGACAGGATGATATAGTTTATGGCAGCAACCACTACAATCAGAAATGCAAGGGTTAAAAAAATCATTATATCTTTTTTGTTGCCTTTGGGTAAGTGACTACCTATTTGATCAGAATTCAGATATACATCGGACAGGTTTTGAAGCGAGTAATTAACTTTGAGGGATTGGGGGGTATGATACTTTGCTTCAAAATCTCTGAATTGGTTTTCAATGTCATGGGACGATGTCTTTTCATCGAGCAATATCCATGTATCCCAAAAGTTGCGCGCCCAGTTTCTTTCAGCATTGTCTTCCTCAAAAGTCGCATTAATTGGTGCAATGTTCCAAAAACCATTCACAATGCAATCTGCCCGCAAGGAAGAATTCTCCGGAATATCTTTAAAAACAGCCGTTATCCTAAGAATCTGCTCTTCATTGTTAATAATAGCTGTCAATTCTTTTCCCACGGCATCACCATCCTCAAATAGCATCATGGCTAAACTTTGCGACAGACAAATGGAATACTTATTGTCCAGCAATCCTTCCGTCCCCATACTGCTAATGAGGGGCAGGGTAAAAATGTCAAACACCCCGGAGCTTGTTCCCACAGCATTGCGTACACCAACAAATTCATCATTACTCTTTATTGAAAAGCCTCTTAACCTGCGTGTATTAACTGCTTCCTTTACCTGAGGAAATTCATCCTTGAGTGTTTGGGCAAGAATGTAAGGTGTACCCGTTTGTATCTGATTAAAATCAACATAATGGTTGAGAACTCTGTAAACATTGTTCCTGTTTTCATGGTATCTGTTATAGCTGAACTCATTTACCACATAAAGAATAATGATAAAAGAAACTGCCAATGCAATGGACAGCCCAAGCAGATTTATGACAGCGAAAACCTTGTTTTTTCTCAAAAATTTCAGGGCAGTTATCAGGTTGTGTTTTAGCATGGTTTCATTGCATTTAGGCTCTTAAGATGTTTGACAGTATTCAATTTTTAAGTAAATTTGATTGTTGAGAAAAAATAGTTGACATGCAAACAGTTATATTAAAAGCAATTTGAAATCAGAATTGAAATTATTAACAGACCTTGCCCAAAAAAACAGGGATACAGGTTACGTATTTATCTGAAAGCGAGTTGGAAGATTTAGGGATGATAAATGCCATTAAAAAGGGCCGTACTAAAGAATATGTCGATACAGATGACTTTATTAAGAAAATTCGGCAATGAATGTAAAAATTGACAAGTCTTTTGTTAAGGATACGGATAAAATAGTTGATAAAAAACTGCTTAATTCTATTGCAGATTGTAAATAAATAAAAATACCATGAAATTAAATGAAAGAATAACCATTGAACCAGGGAAAAGAAGTGGCAAACCCTGTGTGAGGGGTATGCGCATAACCGTGGCTGATATTTTGGGCTACCTTGCTTCAGGGATGAGTTTTGATGAAATTCTTGATGATTTTCCTTATTTGGAGAGGGAAGATATTTTGGCCTGTTTAAGTTTTGCTGCAAATAAAGAACGAATTGAACTATCAGCCTGATGCAACTAATTTTTGACCAAAACATTTCACCAAAACTTGTATCCTTCTTTTCACAAACCTTTCCCGAGTCTAAACACCTGCAGGATTTGGGCTTAGACATAGCTGATGATTCTATTGTTTGGGAATTTGCTAAGTCCGAAGGATACACAATTGTTACCAAAGACAACGATTTTAACAACCTCGTATCTTTATTTGGATTTCCCCCAAAGGTTATCTGGATTCGCAGGGGCAATTGCTCCACAAACGACCTGAAAGAATTACTCAATTCCAATATTGAATTGATCCAAGCATTTATTTTAGATTCAAACAATGGCATTTTGACCTTTTATTAGTTAGTGATGTTTTTCATTAATCCTTCCTGAAAGAAACCTTAGACGCAGTAGAATTTTGTTGCTTTTACTCGTACCTCAATGCCTTAACCGGATTCCTCCTCGCCGCCATCCAGCTCTGCCAGCTCATCGTAAGCAGTGCAACCCCCAACGCCAGTAAACCTGCCAGCGCAAACACCCACCAACTCAGTTCGGTGCGATAGGCAAAGTTCTGCAACCACCGGTTCATGGCATACCAGGCAATGTTCAATCTAATCTTCAAACCTAACAGTAACAT
>RECE01000103.1 GCA_007694165.1 Bacteroidota bacterium | reverse complement strand
ATATCAAACTACAAACATCAACCCAAATGAAAGTATACATCGTTGCGGCCAAAAGAACCGCCATAGGAAAATTTATGGGCTCATTGTCAGGGTTTCACCCTGCAGAACTGGGCGCCAAAGTGATAAGTCAACTCATTCAGGACACCGGAATTGACCCCAAAAAGGTGGATGCCGTAATTGCCGGTAATATCCTTTCTGCCGGACAAGGGCAGGGGATTGCCCGCCAATGTGCCATCAAGGCCGGTATTCCGCAGGAAGTGCCTGCTTATGCCATTAACATGGTATGTGGCTCGGGCATGAAAGCCATCATGAACGGTTATGCCGATATCATGGCAGGCGATGCATCTGTGGTAATTGCAGGGGGAACAGAATCCATGTCAACCGCAGGTTTTGTAATGCCCGGGGGCAACATAAGAAATGGTGTAAAGATGGGAAACATTTCTGCTATAGACCACATGGTATTCGACGGGCTTACCGATGCATTCCAGGGATACCACATGGGAATTACCGCAGAAAATATCGCAGAAAAACATTCCATTAGCCGCGAACAGCAGGATGATTTCGCCTGGAGTTCACAGCAAAAAGCCATCCACGCATCTGATGCCGGCGCTTTTGATGCCGAGATAGTACCGGTGGAGATTGTGACCCGCAAGGAGACCGTAGTTTTCAAACAAGACGAATACCCCAACCGCGCCACCAACCGTGATAAACTGGGTACCCTGCGTGCGGCTTTCAAAAAAGAAGGTACCGTTACTGCCGGCAATGCTTCAGGAATCAACGACGGTGCCTCTTTTGTTATGCTTGCCTCCGAAAAGGCTGTAAAAGAACTCAACCTGACCCCCCTCGCCGAAATCGTAGCCCATGCACAAGCGGGTGTAGATCCTGCATATATGGGATTGGGTCCCGTTCCGGCCATTGCCAAAGTACTTACCAAAGCCAACATGACCCTCAATGACATGGAGCTGCTCGAACTCAACGAAGCTTTCGCTGCCCAGTCGCTGGGTGTGGTAAAAGAACTTGCGCTGCAGCATGGCGTAGAAGAACAATCGATACTCGACCGTTGCAACGTGAACGGTGGTGCCATCGCCCTGGGACATCCCATTGGCGCTTCGGGCAACCGTATCGTGGTTACCCTGGTTCATGCCCTCAAAGCCGCAGGAAAAGAACTGGGGCTGGCTTCCCTATGTGTAGGAGGTGGAATGGGTACGGCAATCATTATTAAAAATATAGAGTAATCATCGGCAGGAATTTTGGTTTCTGCCCAAACAACCCAATTTTAACCAGACTTACAACCCGTCAGCCATTAACCAGGCTGGCGGTTTTTTTGTGCAGAAAAAGCCGGATTTTTTTCTGATCTGCGACACCTTTTGACACCACGGAATGCTATCTTTGCGTTTTAAAAATGATTTTGCCGACAGTATCCGAAGATAAACTGACAGACAAACAAATATAGAATACGAAACAAATTTCAATTCCAACAAATATGCTGAAGATCCTTCACACTTCCGACCTTCATATTGGCAAACGCCTCTACCAGGCTGAGCTGTATGAAGAACAAAACCTGTTCTTTCAATGGCTGGTGGACTGTATCCGCCAAAACCAGGTAAATGTACTGCTGGTTTCGGGCGATGTATTTGATGTGGCCAACCCATCCAGCGAATCCCGGCGCATTTATTTTGAATTGCTGCGCGAGTTGATGATCCTCAAATGCAAGGTGGTCATTGCCGGGGGAAACCACGATTCACCTGCCGTGCTGGAAGCACCCCGGGAATTGTTAAAGCACCTTGATATTTATGTTACAGGAAGCCTGCCCGATGATTACAGCAGCATGCTGGTCCCGGTGAAAAACAAGGCAGGAGAAACTGAAGTGGTTGTGGCATGCGTGCCCTTTCTTCGCGATGCTGACCTGAGACGGTACAACCAGGATGAGAACTATGAAGAGCGCACCGAAGCCATCCGAAAAGGAATTGTAAAGGTATTTCAGCTGACAGCCGAAGAGTGCAAAACACACTTCCCCGGCGTGCCGGCCCTGGCCATGGGGCACCTGTTTGTGCAAGGCGGGTTTGTGTCGGAAAGCGAACGGGAGATCCAGGTGGGAAATCTTGCCGGACTGGAAGTGAAGAACCTGCCCGATTATTTCTCCTATTATGCCCTGGGCCATCTTCACAAACCCCAGGAACCCGGCGAAAAATTCATATACAGCGGGTCCCCCGTGCAGCTCTCCTTCAGTGAATCGGGCAATGCCAACCGGGTGATGCTTATTACCACAGACCAACAATCCCTCAGCTTTGAAAGCATTCCGGTGCCACTAAACCGCAAGCTGGTGCGCATTGAGGGCACGGTGGAAGAGATTCGTCAAATACTGCGCACATATTCATCTGAGGGGAGAAGACTTCCCGATTTAATTGAACTCATTGCTTTGGAGGAAAAACATGATCCTGCCAAATTAATGGATTTGGAAACGGTCATCGAAGATTTTAAACACGAAAATGCAACCATTCTCAAATACCGCATCCGGTTTGCCAACGCGGCACTGGGCAGTGCTTCGCTTTATGATGAATCTCAACGCATTTCCGAAATGAAGGCCGAAGATGTTTTTGTAAAAAGGCTGGACCGGGAAGAGTTGCCTGAACCAACCCGGGATATGCTCCTGGATGCTTTCAGGGAAATTCTGGACGAGGTAGAGCAAACCAGGGAAGAGGAATAGCAAACAAAACTGCATTGAATGATTTAACCGGGAAAAAACATGAACATACTCAATATACGATTCAAAAACATCAATTCTCTCAAGGGAGAACATTCCATTGATTTTAGACAGGCCCCCCTTTCCACGGCAGGTTTGTTCGCCATTACCGGCCCTACGGGCAGCGGCAAAACCACCATCCTGGATGTCATCACCCTGGCGTTGTATTGCCGTATTCCCAGGGTGACGGATGCGGTAACCAAAGGGTTTATCGAGAAATCGGGGCTCATCCTTACACGCAATATGCCTGATGCCTTTGCAGAAGTTACTTACAGTTGCAACGACGGGATTTATATCTCACAATGGAGTATTTCTACCAATCGCAACGGAAAACTGCGCGATCATGAGATGCAGCTGGCCAATGAAGCAGGTGAACTGTTGCCGCTGAAAAAGTCTGATGTAATTGGCAAGAATGAGTCTCTTATCGGGCTGAATTTTGACCAGTTTGTGAAAGCCATTTTGCTGGCCCAGGGCGATTTTGCTGCTTTCCTCAAAGCCAAAGGAGATGAGAGGGGCCGATTGCTGGAAAAGGTAACCGGTACATGGATATACCGTGAACTGGGCAAGGCAGCATTCCGCAAAAACAGGCTGCACGGGCAGGAACTGGAGAACCTGCAGTCGCAGGAAAACCACCGCAAGGAACAGCTGATGGGCGAAGAAGCATACAACGAGCTTCTTGAATCGATAGCGTTGGCTGACAGTCAACTGCGTGAACAGAATGGTCAGATAGAATTTTTCAGGGGTCAGGAAAAAATAAAACTGGAAATTGCGACCCTCAACCGCACGGTTGCGGATCATGAACAGAAAGTGACTCGCCTGGAGGAGAACCTGAAAGATTTTCTCAGCCAAAACGGGCAGCGAATGGAGCAGCACGAAAAATTGTTACCCTACCAGAAGCAGCTGTGGGAGTGGAGTCAGCTGGCCAAAACACTAAAAAAGGAAGAAGCGGAGCTACAGGATTTACAGACCCGGCTGCAGGAGTGTGAAACAGAGGATGCTACCATCCGCAAGGAAGTGGTTCTGCTCACTGGAAGTGAAGCTCCCGTGGATGAAGCATTGAAAACCTTCGAAGCAAGGGTGCTGGATTTAAAAGGCCGGCTCAGCGAAGCAGCTTCCCTGAGCAAAAATGCCGGTTCGGCGGTCGCTTCCGAAGCAAAGCAACTTGCGGTTTCATTAAACAATGCCCATCCTTCCAAAGCTGCTGCAGAGCTGAAAAAGATAATGGATGTCCAGGGACAGGAACTGGACAGCCTTAAGGGAATTCTTGACCCACGCACCCTGGAAAATCCCACGGAAAAGTTGATGGTTTTAAAGGATGCCGCAGAAAAACTGCAATCGCTCATCTCTGTGTCAGTAATGCTGGAGAGCCAGAATAACAGATTGCAGAAGCTGCGGCAGGAGCAAAAACAGCTTACCGAAGAGACCGAACCAATTCCTGCCTTGCTGGAAAAAAAGCAGGCAAACCAGAAACAGCAGGAATTGATTTTTAAGGGTTTGGAAAAAGACAAGACCATCCGCGATTTGTCTGCCAGCCTGGAGCAACACCGGCAGAAACTGCAGGATGGAGAGCCATGCCCCTTGTGTGGTGCTACGGAACACCCTTACAGTGAGGGCGCTCCCGTTGCTGATGATGAGTTGGGAGCCAAAATCAACGAAGCACACCTCGCCAACGAAGCCCTGAAAAAAGAGATCAACTCCCTGGAATCTGCCCTGAAGTATAAAACCAGCCAGCTGGAAAAAGTCAACAAAGACCTCAATGATTTGGGAGGTGAAGTGAAAACGGGACAGGAAAAAGCGGATGCCATCCTGAATACTTTACCTGCTGAATACCGGCAGGAAAAACCTGATACAACCCTCGAACGGGTCAAAGAACGGGCAACTCAGGTAGAACGGTATGCATCCCTCTCGGAAAAGGAAAGCCGGCTGAAGTCCCTGGCCGTGAAGGTGCAGCAATGGGTTGAATATTATGATGCTGCAGTAAAGATCAACGATGAGCTGAAAAGCATTTTCAGCGGCAGCGATATACTATCGGTTACCCGCAAATTTCAGGAAAGACTCACCGGAAACAGCACCCGGCATAAGAAATACGAAGAGCAAAAACAGTCACTGGAAAAGAATAACCGGGAAAATCGTGATAATTATACCTCTCTCCATCAACAGCTTCTTCAGGATTTGCCGGGTTATGACTCTCCCCTTCAGGCTATGGACGATTTGCTGGAAGATGCTGAATACAAAGCTCTGCAAGCAGATAAGGATGAATTCAACAAAGAGAAAGATCGCACCCTTTCAGCACTGAAAGTACACCGCGAAAACAGGCAGATTCTTTTGGATAAGGATGTGGAAGAAACCACAGAGGAGATTGTTCTGAAACGAAAAGCTGTTGAAGAGCAGCAGCAAAAAGTTTCTGCCGAAAGAGATGGGCTGGTAGGACAGAAAAACTTTCAGGTCAAAACCCTGCAGGAACTTGAGCTTTTACTAGACCAAATTGCAAAGCAGAAAAAGCAGAACGAGAAATGGGTGCTGCTCAACAAATACATTGGCGATGCCGAAGGAAAACGATTCAGCACCTTTGCCCAGGAGCTGACATTGCAGCAACTGGTGCAGGGAGCGAACAAAAGGCTGCAGATGCTCAATGATCGCTATTTGCTTTCCATTCCCGATGAGGGAGAAGATGACAGCCTTGCCGTTGTGGATACCCACATGGGCGATCTGCGACGCTCGGTTAAATCGCTTTCCGGGGGCGAGAGTTTCCTGGTCAGCTTGTCGCTGGCGCTGGCTCTGTCCGATTTGGCGGCCCACAAAGTCGAAATCAAAAGTCTGTTCATAGATGAAGGCTTTGGCTCACTTGATAAGCTCACCCTCGATCAAACCATGGATACGCTGGAGAAACTTCAGTACGAAACCAGTAAAACCATCGGGGTAATCTCTCACGTGGAGGCCATGCAGGAGCGCATTACCACGCAGATAAAGCTGGAAAAGGGAGGGCAGGGGTATAGCACCTTACGTGTAGAGTAAGTAAAAAATAGTATATGAAAAGAAACCTTTTATTGACGTCGTGCTCTAAACTATCTATTGCTGTCGTGTTTTGCCGACGGTATACTAAGTGAAAAGTAATATATAAAAAGAAATCATATATTGCCGTCGTGCTTTAAACTATCTATTGCCGGTATACTAAGTGAAAAAATAGTATATGAAAAGAAACTATCTATTGCCGTCGTGCTTTA
>RECE01000081.1 GCA_007694165.1 Bacteroidota bacterium | reverse complement strand
ACTCAACAAATTAGAAAATACAATAATTGAAGAGCAAGTAAACCTTGAGAAATATAAATCCATCAAACCCGGCTTAATGCAGGATTTATTGAGTGGTAAGGTACGGGTGAATCATTTGATAAAAGAAAGGGAAGCGGTATGAAACACAATTCACGTTACATATTAAAACATCTGTCTGTTCGTGTACCATGGCACGACAATGCATGGAACGGAAGCATTTGCAGCAACCCCAAAGCCAATGGATCCTGCCTGATTCTGAAAAACTGCTCAATGAACCGCAATGATGAACAGGAACAGGAATTGGCCGGGCAAGTGTTGAGTGATTTATCGGAAGAGCAGTTCCCGGTATGCGTGGGCGAGCGGGCCACCTTTATGGCTTCTTTTCCATTTTACAAAACCCTGAAACATCCCTATGCCTTAAGTTCACCCAGCACCCACGGGCATTTGCAACCTACCAAAGTACAACTTCCTGCTTTTTCGGCAGCGGCGGTTCCTTACTTTTGGATGTTGAAAGAAAATGCCAGGGAGAAAACTACGTTTTTCGACCTTAATTTTGATGATGCTCGTGAGCCACAATTGGAATGGGCGAAAAATGGCAACAATGACTGGGTGCAGGAAATGGGGAATCAAAAAGCATTGCTCAACTGCTTTTTCGAACATCTTAAAGAAGAAACTTCCCTGGTTTTCTTCTATGCCAAGCAGGTTCCTTTTGTAGAAGAATCAGGCCGGGTGATTTCCGGAGTGGGTAAAATCAAAAAAATCATTCCATCAGAAGCTTATGAAGGGAGTAACAAGCGTTTTGCTGCCGCCTATTGGGAACACATGGTGCTGCACTCAATCCGCATGGATGGTAAAAATGGTTTCCTGTTACCCTACCAGCAAGGAGTAAGTTACCAGCAGGAACACCCCGAATTTGATGTGTCAGAATTGGCCGTAATTGTACCGAATGACAAACGTTTTGAGTTTTCTTACGGCACAGAGCATGTAAGCAACGATAGTGCCATCCGGGTGCTTTTGGAATGCATCAAATCACTGGAAAAAGCAGAGGCGTTAGGTATTGGAGAAAATCATCAGGCAAGTATTCAATGGATACACAACGAAATAGCACAGTTGGAAAAATTGCGTGGGGTATATCCGGGAATGGGTTCGGCCTTGTGCGCCTTTGGCATTGAAAAAGGGCATTTTGTAGCCGCTGAAATCATCAACCAATTAAAAGATGATAAGGAAAATCCCTGGCTATTTTTTGAAAAGGCGCTGGAAAATCCATCCGATATTCTTTCTGAAAGTGTCGCGGCACTTATACCCTTCAACTCCAAAAAGCTTTATCAGCGATTAAAAGTAAAAGCCACACCCACCCGCATTAAGTTTCTTCATTTGCTCAGTCGATTTGATTTGAGTATTGAACAGGCCACCTTTCTTTTTGTCCAGGAGGAAAGGGAAAAGTTGGGCATCATCCGCAAGGATGAAACCTACCTTGAAAACCCTTATCTCATTTACGAAGATTTGCGGCATACCACCACTCCGGTTGCATTGAGCACCATTGATTTTGGACTGTTTCTGAAGAATGAACCGGATACATTGTGGCCGGATAACCTGAAATTGGATGACCCTTTTGAAAGTCACCGTATCCGTGCCCTGACCATTCAGCAATTGGAATTTGCGGCATTGCAAGGACATACCCTTTTGCCAAGAAAAGAGCTGATTAAGAAAATTAGGGAACTTTCGATTTCTCCGGCTTGCGCCATAAACAGTGATTATTTTGAACAGGCCGAGGAATGCTTTGAAGGAATAATTGTTTTGGAAGAAATGAAAGATGGTGAAAGAGCTTATCAGTTGCAGCGTTTTGGTAAAACCCGCAACATCATAAGCCAAAAAGTCACTGAACGGGTTAAAGCCAAACGATTGTTGTTGGATGCCGATTGGAACCAATTGCTCGACTCAGCTTTAGCCCCCTTCACAACAGGCGAACCCGACGAGCAGGAAAGAAAAGCACGAAAGGAAAAAGCTGATGCATTAAAAGAAATTGCCGAAAGCCGGTTCTCTGTGCTGATTGGTCCGGCAGGCACAGGCAAGACCACTTTGCTCACCATATTAGCTGGTCAAAAAGAAGTAGAAAATAATGGTGTGCTGCTGCTTGCTCCAACCGGCAAAGCCCGGGTTCGGATGGAAGAAGTGGCAAGGAATATACAGGTAACTGCAAAAACAATTGCTCAATTTCTTTCAGGATATGATCGCTACAACGGCAAAATTCAACAGTATGTATTCTCTAACCGCTATTGCGAAGGGCAATATGAAACCGTCATTTTGGATGAAGCTTCCATGTTAACCGAAGAGATGCTGGCTACCACACTAGATTGTTTAAAGGGTGTAAAGCGCTTCATTTTGGTAGGTGATCATAGACAATTACCACCCATTGGAGCAGGTAGGCCATTTTTAGATATCATTCACCACCTGAAACCCGAAGGAATTGAAACGGCTTTTCCAAGGGTGGGAAAAGGTTATGCAGAACTCACAATCAAGCGCAGGCAAGGCGGCTCGAAAAGAGAAGATCTACAATTGGCAGAATGGTTCAGTGGCGAAGCATTGGAGCCAGGAGCGGACAGTATTATTAACCATATCATCACCACACCTAACTCTAGATACCTAAGAATCGAGCATTGGGAAAATGAAGCTGCTTTTGAAAAGCTGTTTGAAGATGTGTTGACAAATGAATTGGGAATGGGATCCATTGAAGATGTTGCCACTTTCAATAAGTCATTAGGCTCGAATGATGGAAGATATTTCAATTTCAGGGAAGCGGCCAAGCATGCGGAATCCTGGCAGATATTATCACCAGTTAGAGAGAAAATATTTGGAGTAAGAGCCATTAACCGAAAAATACACAAGCAATTTCGAAAGGATAAAGTGGAGTATGCAAGAAGCAGGTATGGGAAAATTCCGGCTCCGATTGGCTTGGAAGAGATTGTTTATGGGGATAAGGTTATCAACCTGATGAATTCCAGACGAAAGGATGTTTGGCCTACGGATGATTCAATGAACTATATAGCCAATGGTGAGATTGGTATGGTAATCGGGCAATTCAAAACCAAGAATATGACATTCAAAGGTCGCCCTAAAAACACCGAAATAGAATTCACTTCGCAGACAGGCTTCAAATACACTTTCAAAGCCTGGGAGTTTGCTGAGGAAGGAAACAACCCATTAGAATTAGCTTATGCTCTAACGGTGCATAAAGCTCAGGGCAGTGAGTTTGGAAAAGTTTTCATAGTCATTCCCAACCCTTGCTTTTTACTCTCCCGTGAAATGCTCTATACGGCTCTTACCCGTCAAAAGGACAAAGTTATCATGCTTATACAGGGTAGTATGTTCGACATTAAAGGTTTGGCATCACCTACCAAGTCGGATGCGCTGAAAAGAATAACAAATCTGTTTGTGAAACCCGAATTAGTAGAAATAGAAGGCGAGTATCTGGAGAAAAACCTGATTCATCAGGCCACTGATGGCAAGATGCTTCGCTCAAAAAGTGAGTTGCTTATTTATCAACGTCTGATTGATAAAAACCTGAACCCACTCTATGAAAAGAAATTGGTTTTGAAAGAGGTTGAAAAACTGCCTGATTTCACCATCGAAAACGATGATACCGGAGAAGATTACTATTGGGAACACTGCGGAATGTTGTTTGACGAAGAATACAAACAACGCTGGGAAGAAAAATATCAATGGTATAGGGAGAACGACATTCTACCGGCAGAAGAAGGTGGTGGAAAAAACGGAACGCTTATCATCACAGAAGATAAACCATTTCAGATTGAAGATGGCAGCATTAGAGGTGCTATTTCGATGATGGAAATAGATGAAATAATTAGAAACGTATTTAAGAGGTGATATGATATTAAGCAACGACAATAAATACCGGGGAAACCTGGGCAGCACGCTCAAACTGGACGAACTGAGCCATGTGGAGAAGCCCTTAATGGAGCAACTCAGAGGTTTGAACTGGGAAACTTTAGAATTGCCTATGCAGCAATTGCCTGAGCAAAGTTTTCGAACATCATTTTCGGAGGTTATTTTAAGGCCAAAACTGCTAGAGGCACTCAAGAATATAAATCCTTTTCTCACGGAGAGCCAACTAGATGAAGTAATCCGGAAAATCAGCACCTTCGAAAAAAACAGCTTGCTTGAAAACAACCAAAAGGTGCTGAACTATCTGCTTGAAAATACCACCGTAAATTGCAATGAAGAAACAGGCGAGCACAGTCCTACCGTTCGTTATATCGACTTTGAAAATTTAGCAAATAATAGTTTTATTGCCATATCGCAGTTCAAGGTTAAGGTCACAGGCACCGACCACCATATCATCCCCGATATCACACTCTTTGTAAATGGCTTACCTGTAGCGGTTGTCGAGTGTAAATCGAGCAAGGTAAAAGAACCCATTCCGGAGGCCATTGACCAATTAATGCGATACATGGAACAACGGGGAGATACCGGAGAAGGTAATAAGGAGCTGTTTTTCTATAATCAGTTTATTCTCACAACCTGCCGGACGGAAGCAAAATTTGGAACCATTACCACGCAAATTGAAAAGCTCTTTTACCGTTGGACAGACCCCTATCCAAAAAACTTGAATGATCTGGAACATGGTAAATCATCGCCCAACGACCAGAAGCGTTTGGTGGCTGGGATGTTAGACAGACGTAATTTGCTGGATATCATTAGGGTATTTACTGTGTTTGCCATAAATGATAAGGGGCAGAAAATAAAGATTGTGGGTCGTTATCAACAATTTCGTGCTGTGAAGATTGCCACCCAACGCCTGATTGAGGGGAAGAACCCATTGGAGCGTGGTGGTATTATTTGGCACACACAAGGTTCGGGTAAATCACTAACCATGATGTTTATGGTTCGTGAAATGAAACTACGGCCAGAGTTAATGCCATGGAAAATTGTATTTGTTACCGATAGAACTCAACTGGAGGATCAACTTTCTGAAACAGGGCAGAGTATAGGCTTTAACATCAAAACAGCTCACTTCATTAACCCAAAGGTCAATCCCGATGGGAAAAGTTTAAAAGAGCTACTCAGCAATGATAACTCTGATATGGTTATGGCCATGATCCACAAATTCCAGGAGAATGGGGAGTTAAGTGGATTGGATATTTTTCCTGAACTTAACAAAAATTCTCAGATACTGGTCATGACCGACGAAGCGCACCGATCGCAATATTCGTTGTTGGCAGCCAATTTAGACAGAGCTATGCCCAATGCTACATCCATCGGGTTTACGGGTACACCTACCAGCAAAACAGAAAAAAAGTACAAAGACTACATAGACAAATACACCATGCGTCAGGCAATAGATGATGGTGTAACCTTAGAGATTGTGTATGAGGGGTTCACCCACAATGCAGAGGTAGAAGATAAGGAAGGTATGGATAAGAAGTTTGAAGATGTGTTTAGCGAGTATACACTCACCGAACGGCTTCAGATTTTGGGCTTTGGCAGTAGAGATGCTTATTTGGACAATATTAAAACCATTCGGGAAAAAGCCAAAAGCATGGTTAACCACTATGTAGAACATATTTTTTCGGGTGGGTTTAAAGCCCAGATAGTTGCTAATTCACGCATTGCAGCTGTAAGATTCAAAGCAGCCGTTGATGAAGCATTGAAAACCAAAATTGCTGAGTTGAAGATTATCAATCCCATGATGGTGAATCTTGAAAGGTTGATGCAGCTGGAAACAGCTGTTGTGGTTTCAGGTAGCCATAATGATGAATTGGAAATAAAAGCTTATACCAATAGCCAGTACCACAAGAAAAGCATCAAGCGCTTTAAATTACCTTTTGACAAAACGGATGAAGAGGACAGTTCATTAAACGGAAATGTAGGTGTTATTGTAGTTAACAACATGCTTCTTACAGGTTTTGATGCTCCCATTGAGCAAGTGCTTTATTTAGACAGAGTCATTACTGCCCATAATC
>RECE01000082.1 GCA_007694165.1 Bacteroidota bacterium | reverse complement strand
GCCGTCAGGGCGATTACGTGGATCTGATCATCAATGAAATGATCCCCGAAGTGGCAGGTGAAGACCTTGCCGACTACATCGATGTTTTCTGCGACCGCGGGTTCTTTACACAGGAGGAGACCGACCGAATACTCATGGCGGGTGTAAAACACGGACTCAAACCCAAGATCCACGCCAATGAGCTGGATTTTTCAGGAGGTATACAGGTGGGAGTAAAATACAATGCCCTGTCGGTAGATCACCTGGAGTTTACCGGTGAAGAAGAAATTGATGTTCTGCTCCATTCCGACACCATGCCATGCCTGCTGCCGGGTGCAGCATTCTTCCTGGAGATGGAATACCCGCCCGCACGTAAAATGATCGACTCTGGTCTGCCCCTTGCGCTGGCCAGCGATTACAATCCCGGATCATCACCATCGGGAAATATGCAACTTATTTTGTCCATTGCCTGCATCAAAATGAAGATGCTGCCCGAGGAGGTGATAAACGCATCTACCCTCAACGGGGCATACGCCATGGACCTGCAGCACGAACTGGGAACCATTTCCCTGGGCAAGAAAGCCAATGTTTTCATTACCAAACGCATACCCACCTATTCTTTCATGCCCTATGCCTATGGCAGTAACAAGGTAGAAACGGTGATTGTGAACGGCCGCATACAGTAACAGTTTTTTTTTAACCAACATACCACAGCTTTTGAAAAATTCCGGTTTTAAAATGATCGCCAAAACCTTTTCCGGACTGGAAGAGGTAATGGCTTCCGAACTCAGATCGCTTGGCGCAAAGGATGTTCAACCCCTCAAACGGGCTGCTTCCTTTACGGGCGATCAATCCATGCTTTACAGGGTCAATCTGTGGAGCCGGGCGGCACTGAGTATACTCAGGCCCATGTTTGAATTCCAATTCGAAACCCAGCAGGAATTTTACGAAAATATGCGTGAATTTAAGTGGGATGCATTTTTTTCGGTAGATAAGAGTTTTGCCATTTCTACCGTTGCCATTCAGTCGGTTTTTACCAATACCCACTTCCTGGCCCAGCGCAGTAAGGATGCCATCGTTGATTACTTCCGCGATGCCACCAATGCCCGCCCTGATGTGAATATCGAAAACCCGGATATAAAGATCAATGTTTACGTTTTTAAAAACAGCTGCTCCATTTCGCTTGACAGCAGTGGCATGCCTTTGTTCAAAAGGGGATATCGCAAACAGGCCGGACCAGCCCCTTTAAATGAGGTGCTGGCAGCCGGACTGATTATGCTTTCGGGCTGGGACAAGCAGCAAGCCTTTTACGACCCCATGTGCGGCAGCGGAACATTCTCCATCGAAGCGGCCATGATGGCGCTGAACATGGCACCGGCTACCTTCAGAAAAGATTTTTCCTTTACCCACTGGCAGGACCATGATGAAAGCCTGTGGCAAAGCTTACGCGAAGAAGCTGCAGCAGCGCAACTCAATACTGTGCCCCATATTGAAGCATCCGATCTAAGCAATAAAAGTATGGCCGGAGCCCGACAGAACATCATGGAGGCCGGATTGCTGGGCAGGATCAGACTGGAGAAGAAAGACTTTTTTCTCTCCAAACCCTCTCAGAGCAGAGGTCACCTGATCCTGAACCCACCCTACGGCAGAAGAATTGAGAACGAAAACATCCAGGAGTTTTATCAGAAGATCGGCTCAACATTCAAACACAACTATCCCGGCTTTCACGCATGGATCATCAGTCCCGACCAAACCCTTACCCACAAGATCGGGCTTAAACCCATTGCAAAACATTCTGTTTTTAACGGACAGCTGGATTGTACTTTCCTGGGTTACAAGATCTATGAAGGGTCGAAAAAGCCTGCAAAGCGCCCCAGACTATAGTTTGCAGGATTTATTAACCTAAATTTAATGTCATTTTACCGTATTACTTAAATTATTTTGTACCTTTGCGGGTGTTTTGATAAATTGGGTAAAACTGGGAAGTTTTATCCATAGGGTGCACGCTTCTTGTTGACAGCCAGGAATGTGTTCCCGGATTTAAGGGTGATGTGCTTGTTGTGAAACAAGCATGTTAAGGAAAAAAAGGAGATTTGCCGTACAGAAAGCATTGACTGTTCGCAAATTGTAAAAGTTCAATACTTGTATTGGGTTTTCCATTTTGTTTTTACTGCCTTCACGGCAAATTTTCCTTTTCCTTTTTTATCCGGAGGGGGAAAAGCAAACCTCCCGGTAAAAAAAATCCGAAAAATTTTTTATGACACGTTAGACAGAAAACATAGGTTTCTGAAACAGAAACATGTAAATAAAAACACAGAACCGGCAAAATCACACCAGCGAATTCATCTGGTTGAATTTTGCTTTTTTATTGAGAAAAAAAATATTTTTTTATGAAGAAAAGAGTTTTAATAGCTACCGGTGGCGGCGATTGCCCCGGATTGAACGCGGTGATCAGGGCCATAACCCTTAGAGCATCGCAGGAGAAGAACTGGGAAGTAGTAGGAAGCATCAATGCCTTCGACGGCATTTTGAATGAGCCCCAGGAGATTGTTGTTCTGGACGATAAGAAAGTGGGAGGTATTCACATCCGCGGAGGTACCATCATCGGTACAACCAATAAGGGCGGCCCCTTTGCATGGCCCATAAAAAATGCCGACGGAACCTGGGGCAGTGCCGACCGTTCCGACGAAATGATACGCCGTTTGCAGTTCCTGGGTGTTGATGCTGTTATCAACATTGGGGGCGATGGTTCTCAGTCTATCTCACAGCGCTTTTTTGAAAAAGGGCTCAATATTATAGGAGTTCCCAAAACCATTGATAACGACCTTTCTGCAACCGACTTTACCTTCGGTTTCCAGACAGCCGTGCAGGAGGCCACAACTGCCGTTGATAAACTTGTAACTACTGCTGCCAGCCACAACCGTGTTTTGATTCTGGAAGTCATGGGTCGCTATGCAGGCTGGATTGCCCTGCACTCAGCTGTGGCCGGGGGAGCTCATGTATGTCTTATTCCCGAAATACCCTATGATATTCCCAAAGTGGTAGAAAGAATTTACCAGCGTTTTAACAAAGGCAGAGGTTTTGCCATTATTGTTGTAGCCGAGGGAGCCAAACCCAAAGAAGGTGAAATGTACTACGAGGAAAGCGATGAAACGGGTTATAAAAATGTGCGTTTGGGTGGTGTAGCAACCAAGCTGATGAGAGAGCTTAAAGAAGGTGGTCTTGAAGCCGATATGCGCGAAACCGTATTGGGACACCTGCAACGCGGAGGTACTCCCATTGCATACGACCGCGTACTTGCCACACATTTCGGAGTAAAAGCTTTTGAAATGGTACTGGAAGGGAAGTTTGGCGAAATGGTGGCCTACCGCCATCCCAATATTGTTTCCGTTCCTTTTAAGGAAGCCATTGCCCATTACAACTTTGTGGATCCTGCATCCGACCTGGTTAAAACTGCAAGGGGTGTTGGAATCTGTATGGGTGATTGATTTCCGGAATATTTTTCAACAAATAAATAAAACTGCAGCTTTCAGGAGTTGCAGTTTTTTTTATTATCCCATTAATTCCCTAAATTTATCATCTGCTAAAAAACTTCTGTTGCACCCATGACACAACAAACCCTTTTTGCCGACATCCTGCTCCCGTTGCCCCTGCCGGGCTACTTTACCTACCGGGTGCCGGCTGAGCTCAACAGCAGCATGCAAACGGGCATCAGGGTGGTTGTACCCTTCGGGCCGCGAAAAGTTTATTCCGGACTGGTCAGAAAGATCCATCATACTCCCCCTCAGAAATTCCAGGCAAAATACATACTATCGGTTCTGGATGAAACTCCGCTGGTTTTTGAAAAGCAGTTTGAATTCTGGGAATGGATAGCCGATTATTATATGTCTACCCCCGGCGAAGTAATGAATACTGCGCTCCCCCCGGCCCTCAAACTGGCAAGCGAAACCCGGATTTCCATCAATCCTGACTTTGACCAGGACTTTCAAAATCTCAATGAAAAGGAATACCTCATTGCCGAAGCACTTGAAATACAGAAAACCTTATCTATAAGCGAGGTAAGCAAGATCACGGGTTTGCAGAAAGTGTTTCCGCTCATAGGCAACCTGATGGAAAAAAAAGTTGTGCTCCTTAAGGAAGAGCTGGAAAACCCTTACCGGCAGAAGTTGGAGAAATTTGTAAGGCTGAGTGCCTATTTTGATGAAGAGGAGAAACTGAAAGAAGCCTTTGATGAAGTTGAAAAACGTGCCCCGAAGCAAATGGAAGTTCTGATGGCATACATCAGACTTTCCAAACGGTATGTTTCGGATGTTCGCGAGGTGCCTGCCCGTGAAATAACAGCCCTGGTAAAAAATGCGTCTTCAGCCATAGATGCACTGGCTAAAAAAGGCGTTCTGGAGATTTACAAAAACAAAGTAAGCCGCTTTGACCACTCGGAAAAAGATGCTGCTGCCATTGACTTTAACGGTTACCAGCAGAGGGCCCTGGAAGAAATAAGAAAAAGCTGGGAAGAAAAGGATGTGGTTTTGCTGCACGGTGTTACATCGAGCGGAAAAACAGAAATTTACATTGATCTCATCAGGGAAGCCATAGAAAAAGGGGAGCAGGTTTTATACCTTTTACCTGAAATTGCACTTACCACACAGATCATACGACGTATTCAGAGGCATTTTGGAGATAAGGCCGGTGTTTATCACTCGCGCTTCAATGAAATGGAGCGTACTGAGGTGTGGAATAACCTTGCACTGGGAGGCATAGAGTCATTGAAAACCAATATCCGGTATCAGCTGGTGGTGGGTCCGCGTTCGGCACTTTTTCTGCCCTGGAAAAACCCGGGACTTATCATTGTGGATGAGGAACATGAATCTTCCTTCAAGCAGCATGATCCTGCTCCGCGTTACCATGCGCGCGATGCAGCCATTTGGCTGGCAAACAGTTTTGGAGCGAAGGTACTGCTGGGTTCGGCCACACCTTCCGTTGAAAGTTATTTCAATGCCCGCAGCGGAAAATTTGGTCTGGTTGAACTAAACAAAAGATATGGCGGTATGCAGTTGCCTGAAATCCTGGTGGCAGACATTAAAAAGGAAAGCCGGCAGAAATCCATGAAATCACACCTTTCTTCATTGTTGTTTAAACACATTGAAGAGGCACTGGAAAACCAGAAACAGGTTATTTTGTTTCAGAACCGCAGGGGGTTTTCTCCGCGGATGGAATGCAACCAGTGCAACTACATCCCCAACTGCACCCAATGCGATGTGAGCATGGTATACCACAAACATATCAACAAAATGAAGTGCCACTACTGCGGTTATGCCATTAAGCCGCATAACCAATGCCCATCATGCGGCTCTGCCGATATCACCCTGAAAGGCTTTGGCACTGAAAAAATTGAAGAGGAACTGCCGCTGCTCTTCCCGGATGCTTCCATAAAACGAATGGACCTCGACACCACACGTGCCAAAAACGCCTACACCAATATCATACAGGATTTTGAGGAAAAACGCATCGACATCCTTGTGGGCACCCAGATGGTGAGCAAAGGCCTCGATTTCGAAAATGTTTCGGTCGTGGGTATTTTAAGTGCCGACAATATGCTCAGCTTCCCCGATTTCCGGGCCCACGAAAGGGCCTTCCAGATGATGGCGCAGGTGAGCGGACGGGCAGGACGAAAAAATGACCGGGGCAAAGTGATCATCCAGGCTTTCGATCCCTGGCATACCATCATCAGGCAGGTGATCGACAACAACTACGAGGAAATGTATAAAAATCAGATCCTGGAAAGACGGAATTTTCTGTACCCTCCCTTTTACCGGCTGGTACTGATCACCCTCATGCACACCGACCCCAAAATGGTAAACAATGCCGCCGATGCACTGGCACGGGAGATCAGGAAATCATTCCCCGAAAAACTGGTACTGGGCCCTGAATATCCCATGATATCGCGTATCAGGGCGCAATATCTGAAAAACATCATTGTAAAAATTGACCGCAATGCCGGAATTCTCCAGAA
>RECE01000218.1 GCA_007694165.1 Bacteroidota bacterium | reverse complement strand
GTGGCCAATGCCACAACAATGGTTTTTGTTTTCATAACTTCAAAAATTAAGGTTAATAAAATGGACATTTAAGTGTTATATTGGTTACATGCCCCTTTGTTTGTTTCCTGATCATCGAATAATGACCAATGCCTTCTTATGATGGTTTAGCCATTTTTTAATCTGTCAAAGCAGAAATATAAAACGATTAAAATTACAACTCAGAAAATGTAAAAAGGAGTTGAATGAGTTAACGCCGGGGATGAATGAGTTAACGCAGGGGTTTGTTGAGGGAACGTATTAAATGATGGGATTCTATACCGGCAAAGCAAACACCACCCTGGTGCCGTTAGCCTGTCCCAGATTGTTGTAAAGGTCTTCTATCTGAAACCGGATGGGATGTCGGGATTTGCGGTTAATCAATTCGATGCGTTTGCGGGTGATATCGATGGCCATGGACACATGATCCCTGTCATGTTTTTTCAGCAGCTCACCGGCTTTTTTTCGTCCAATCCCGTCGTCTTCAATCACTATGGTAAGGATGTTGCCGGAAAGATGGTAGTTTACGGTCACCAGCCCTTTGGTTTCCTTGTGTTTGATGCCGTGCTCAATGGCATTTTCAATAAAGGGTTGTGCAAGCATTGGGGGTATACACAGGGCTTCCGTATCCAGGTCATCGGCACCCGAGATACTAAAATCAAATTTCTGCGGAAAGCGTGCTTTTTGCAGTGCCAGGTAATTTTCGATGGTGGAGAGTTCCTTGCTCAGCGGGATGGTTTCATGGATGCTGCTGTCGAGGATGCTGCGCATGAGTCTGGAAAAGCGCGAAAGGTATTTTACAGCCAACCGGGGTTCCTCGTTGATGATAGAGCTTTGAATACTGCCCAGGGAATTGAAGATGAAATGGGGATTCATCTGCGACTGGAATAGCTTCTGCTGAAGCTGTATGAGCTCATGTCCGTTCTTCAGCTTGTGATGTCGCAGATACAAAACAATCCAGAACAGTATAACAACAATAAATGCTACCATTGCCAGTATGATCAGCCTTGACCTGGTTTCCTTTGCATGCATCAATTCTTTTTCTCTTTGCAGAAAAAGCAGTTCCTGCCGGCTCTGCTCCGTTTCATAGCGGGTTTCTATTTCTGCCAGATAACGGCCTGTTTCCAGTGTAAATAATGCATCTTTTTGTTCCTGAAATTTTTTGTAATTCAGAAAAGCTTTTTCAAATTCACCCATTGAAGAATAAATTTCAGAAAGATTTTGAAGGGCCTCCATCCGGATTACAGGCAGATTGATTTTTTCAGCCATATCAAGCCCTTCCTGGTATTTAACAATAGCTTGCTGCAGGTTCTGATTTTTCGTCAATACATGACCTTGTTTTATGAGCAGCCCTGCTATGCCGCCAGGCATATCCAGCTGTTCAAACATCTGTTGTGATTGCCTGTATCTTTCAAGAGATCCAGTGAGCTCATTATGATGGTAGTAAAAATCACCCATGCTTTCAGCTATTTCAGCCATTCCGGGACGGTAATCCATGTGTTCGTAGATTCCTTTTGCTGTATTGTAAAACCAGAGTGTACTGTCGGATTGATTTATGGAAAGAAACAGAACACCCAAAGCCGTCAATGCTTCCGCCTCGCATCTCTGAAAACCTGCCTCCCGGCTCAATAAAAGGCTTTGGCGGTATTTTTTTTCAGCCAGCCGGGGCATATTCCAGTCTTTGTATAGTTTTCCCATCTTTAAATAGGTGGAAGCGTAACTTTCGTTGGCAAAAAGCACATATTTAGCATCACGTCTGGCCCTGATATGATGTTGTTTCAGCATATCACGTTTAAGATCCAAAGCAGAATTGTACCAGTTCAATGCTTCAATAAACGCTCCCTGTATGGCACAGATTTCCCCCATTTTTTCATAACACATGGCAACCCCCAGCAGATCATTATGTTCTGTTCGTATTTGAATGCTTTGGGTCAGATCTTCCCTGGCCTGCGTCAGCTCACCGGTACGAATCAACATGGCCGCCCTTTCTTCCAACTGATTAGCAGCATTTATTGACCATAAACGGAAAGAAGGTTCGATACCCGGATCATGAATCTCCGATGTGTATTTATGATAAATATCATCAAAGTATTGAATGGATTCGTTAAAATAGTTCATTGCCAGGTCATACCTCCCCCAGTGACTATAAATCCTTGCTATGCGGCCTGAAATCTTGGCAATATAGAATTCAGTTCCCAGGTTTTTTGGAACCAGCGCATTCAGGTCATTCAGTAAATCAAGCACAATTTCCTGAGCACGCTTGTACTCCCCATCATTTGCCAGTATTATACTCAGTTCCTCGTAAGCCGAAGGGAAATTAAATCCGCTCAAAGCCAGATAATCATGATGAGCATTAAGAAGGGATAAAACGGACTCAAAATGATATTTCTTCTGTGGGTAATCATTATTGATAATGGCATGCCGCATCAGCAACTGATGTGCATTCAGATGCGCCAGCCATGCTGTATCTTTATCCAGAATTTCCAGGGGTTTGCTGTAATAAATCACCGCAGAATCCATTTGATTGATATTTGAGAAGATTATCGATGCCAATCGCCATATTCTGAACCTCAAAGACCAGTGTGTATTTTCATCTAAAAAGGTTTCAGCCTGAAGAATAGCTTTTAAGGACTTCAGGGTGTCTTTTTTTTCTGTTCTGTAATAATAATCTGCCATCAGGAAGTGTGTCATCGCCCTGCCATGGTTATAATCCAGTGCTTCGGACAATTCCCGGGCATCGTGCAAGTAAGACAAATATGCTTCAGGTGGCTTCCGGCCCCGATTCAGAGCATAAGAGAGTTCGCAAAGCAGGAGCACCTTTTCATGACCTCCGGCGGTTTTCAGCAATGCCTTGAGGCTATCTGTGCGGGTTATGGGATTATGCCAGGAAAGCGTATTGCCGGGAATTTTGAGCACTGAATCTTCCTGTCCTGCTGATATCAGAGGCAGAATGAAAAACAGTCCCATAAAGATGAATCTGGTCATCTCAACCGGTTTAGAAGTTTGTCAATTGGTCAAGTATTTCCAATAACTCTTCACGCTTGCGGGAGGCAACAGGTATTTTTATATCCCCTTCAAGTACCACCGATCCACCTTCTGCCCTTTCAAATCTTATGATGCGTTTCATATTGATCAGATAACTCTTATGAATCCTGAAAAAACCACTTTCCGAGAGGATATCTTCATACTCTTTTAATGTGGCTGAAACCATGATTTGCCTGTGGTCCAAAAGATGAATGCGGGTATAATTGTTATCAGATTCGCAAAACAGGATGTCACGAACAGGCACCAGATGGATGTTATCATACGTTTTGATGATGATCTTCTGATGGTTTTTGTCGTCTGTTTTGATAAATCTCCGGAGATTATTGATTTGCAGATTAAAATCATGCTGGATGGTTTCGACGGCTTTTGTTGCTGCCCGGCACAATTCATCCGGGTCTACCGGCTTTAAAAGGTAATCCAGTGCACTGAAACGGAAAGCTTTGATGGCATACTGATCAAAAGCGGTAATAAAGATCACTTTAAAGTTGATGGGGTGGAGTTGATCCAAAATGTCAAAGCCTGTTCCATCTGCCAGTTCGATATCGAGCAGCACCAGATCAGGCTTGTGCTTAATGATAGCCTTCAAGCCTGATTGCACACTTTCGGCCTTTGCTACCACCTTGAGCGTGGGACAATAATTCCTGACCATTTTCTCGATTGTAAGCCGCTGGTGTGCTTCGTCATCTATAATAATCGTGCGATGCATACGAAGCAATGAATGTGCAATAAAGGTAAGGAATATTATACTATTTTTTTATCTTTTTGGGTTCTTTTTTCAGACAAATAGATGTTTTATGGCGAGCTATACGAATTTAATAAATCCATATATTTACCTGTTGAATCGTGCTTGTAAGATTGCAAAATAACATGGAAAGAAGAGATCCATCATTCCTGCTGGTTTTTTATGCTTTTACAGGTGCTGAAACATTAACCGTCAGATTGCTCTTCCCAGAAAAGGGCTCACCAGATGCAAGCGTCAATTAACGCTTGCTGATCTTGTTCATTGAAATGTTTTTCTGGCGACTGGATTTAAAGCGACTAATTTCAGGATTCCTTTTTTTTACATGCTTCTGGCTCTTGCCACTATGCACTCTTTGTCGCCATAAATTAAAACTGCTGCGTTTTAATTCCCGGCGCATCAAAGCAATTACATCCGCTTCAGCAAAGCCAAATTGTGCTTTGATCGCTTCAAAAGGAGTCCGATCCTCCCATGCCATTTCAATGATTCTGTCAATATCATTTTGTTCCATCAATCATTGTATTTTGTGTCCTTACTAATACTACTTTGACCCATTAAGACTTTTGGGTGTAACCACTACGCGGTAAAAGATCGTCGGTGATACTATCTTTTTCTACAATAATAAAACCGCTACGCGTTAATAATTGGAGACATTTTTGCCTGTAGGGCATAAACTATTGTAGGATTAAATATCTGGTATGATTTCTTAAAACCCTGTAGGGGTTTAACTTTAGAACATTATTTTTAAATGTGTCAAAGCAGAACTAATTAATCCAGATAAACATTTATTGATACGGCGAAAATATATGAATTCAAAACCAAAAAAAACAATGCAGGCAGCGAAACCCACAGGCTATCCTTAACCTTTAACCTGACAATGATGCCCATAAACATCAACAGAGCCAGTCCTCCGGAGGAGATAACCAAAATAGCATTGATCCACAAACCTACCAGTAAACCTATCGCTCCAATAATTTCCAGAATTGCGATAAGCATTCCTAATCTACCCAGTCCAAAGCGAATGAATTCATTTTTCATATGTGGAGTTATGAAAAATGAAATTCCATATGCTAAAAATGACAGGCTTGATGTAAGAATAAGGCCATCCAGTAAACCCATCAGGGAATTAGATTTAAAGATCCCGCAGCAATGAAAAGGCAAAGCAGCATAAGGAACAACGAGGGAATCCTTTTTTGGAAAGGGTTACTTACCTTGTGGTGGAAATACTGGGCGCTCAACATCAGGAAAGCCATAATAAGCGCAGGAACCGCTACCAGCGAAGGATACCAGATGCCTGCAACCAGCAACGTTGCCAGCACTATCTTGCTGGTACCAACCATGGTGCGCGTTAGATCACTCAATCCATACTGTTTAAACTCTTTGATGATATTATCAAAACGAAATACCCATACAATTAATATGGAAACAGCAACAACCAATTGCGCTATAATAAGAAGATTTGCCATCATAATTTTTTGTTTTTTAATTGTTTGACTTTACAAATTCTGCCCGTTTTTTAAAGTGGGTTCCGAACTCCACATCCATTTGAAGTTTGAGATTTCCTGTTAGATAACCAGGATTTCCTTTGTAAGACAAAAAATATCGCTTTTTGTTTCTGAAAGCATAAAAAAGTTTAACATTTTATTTAGAGTCCACTCCGAAAAGTCCAATACCCCCCGGCCCCCTGGCAGGAGGAAATCGCAACTAACATAATGTTTGCGCGTTACGAAGTTAATTTGTGCAAGAAATATCGTAATAAATACATTTTGAAGTGGATTCAATTTATAAAGTACAACCCCAAACTGTGCATTAAAAGGTCCAATCCGTCATGGTAAAGTCAGAAACAATCAGGATCAATGAGCACTATAATTCCGTTTACTTGTTTTTACCAAAAGTTGAACACAAGAAAAGAACAGCAGTTTATTTTTATTTCCGGCACACTATTCTTATTTGATTTTAACTATCGATATCCATTTTAAAAAACAGCACATCCCTTTACCTCAAAACACGCAAGCAAAAACATTTTGTTTGACTTTTTTGTCATTTCTTTGAACAATAATTAAGCAGGCATGTTTAAACAGCATTATTCATATTCTATAAATTTAAAACAAAGAAAAATGAAAAAAATTAATTTAGTTCTACTTGCCCTCCTTTTATCCTTTAGTGCATTTAGCCAGAAAAAAGATGTTGTGGACATTGCCATCTCCTCTTCCGATCACACAACACTCGTAGCTGCTGTGCAAGCGGCCGATTTAGTATCAACCCTGAAAGGGGAAGGTCCATTTACAGTATTTGCTCCTACCAACAGGGCATTTGACAATCTTCCCAAAGGGACTGTTACAACTTTGCTCAAGCCTGAAAACAAGGCTCAATTGACGAAAATTTTAACTTACCATGTTGTTGCCGGCAACCTTGATGCCGCAGCAGTGATGGCTGCAATACAAGCAGGCAATGGCAAAGTAGTTCTAACAACTGTAAGCGGAGGCAAATTAACAGCATCGCTGGACAGGGACAGGGTTAAATTGACGGACGAATCCGGTAATTCAGCCTTTGTAACTGCTGTAGACCTTAAAGGTTCCAACGGGGTAATCCATGTAATTGATGGAGTTGTACTTCCCAAATAATCAGGAAATAACCATGTATGCATAATATTGCATAATTCTTTTTTTGCTCATATTGAAAAAAGCTTTCTGAAAAATTCAGAAAGCTTTTTTTATGCAAATGCAAGGGGATGTGATGGAGCAATAGAAATGATTCGAGGATTGGGGTTACGCATAATTATTGATTATCCGCAACTTAACAAATAGTATTTTTCGCTCTTTTCTATACTGCCCGAATGGGTCCAAAGCTCTTTAGTTTGAAAAACATTGTGTTCCGCTTCGACAAGCTCAGCGTCCGGATAAGAGAAGGCTTTTGAGTTGGCCCCATCATTTATCATGGCAAGTTTGCGGATATCCCTGTTAGTTTTTTATGATTTTGTAGGATTGGTTAACGTTTTTCCCTCTGTGCTCAAACAGATAAATTCCCGGTGCCCAGCCCGACATATCAACAGCTGTTTCTGCAGATTGGATAGTCATGGATTTTAATAACCTGCCCTGCAAATCATAAATAAAAACACTACTGCCTTTTGCTTCTGCCGGACTCCTGATGAGGGCTAAGTTACTTACGGGGTTGGGTGAAACAATCAGTTTAGGTTCAAAGGCAACTTCAGCAGCACTCACTGTGCTTTCCTGGTAAATTCTTACATATTCAATTTCCATGGCACTTTCAGTGAAATTGGGGTCAATACCGGGCTCAATGGCTATATTTAAAAGCAAATACTGGTCTTCATAAAAGGGCCAGGTGTCGTCATTTTGAACCTGGGGGTTATACGTATAATGCACTACTCCATCCACACTGAAAACCATCCTGTCGGGATACCAGTCCAGGGCATACACATGAAAATCGGTGGAAGCCGCAGGAATGACCTGTCCGCCGTGATTAACCGTTCCGCCATAACTGGATGGGGTATGTATGGCACTTAGTACAAAATTCTGGTTGGTTCCCCAATGCTCCATAATGTCAATCTCCCCGCAAGCAGGCCAATTGGTGGTACCATAGCCTTCAATATACCAGTAGGCTCCGATTTCATTTATATTTTTTCCCAGCGTCCAGATGGCCGGCCAGGTGCCGGCACCTGTGGGGAGTTTTGCCTTTACCTCTACCCTGCCATAGGTAAAGGCAAACTTTGAATTCAGGCGGGCTGAAGTATATTGTTTGGTAACTCCCTGATCGGTAAAGGTTTCTTTTTTAGCCACCAGGTACATTACGCCATCCTCAACCCAGGTATTTTCCAGCCTGTCGGTATAATGCTGAATTTCATTATTGAACCAACTATCGCCATTGGGCAGCAAGGTTTGGTGATGCCATTTTGAAGCATCCAGCGCACCATCCGTTTCAAACTCATCGTACCATACCAATTTATCGTAAACCGGGTCATCCGTTTCTTCCGGTTCTTCTCCTTCAAAATAGAAATCATCAATATAGGCAATTACGTGATCTGTATTATTTTCTCCGTTTACCTGCAGCACAACCCTGTTAAAATCATTTCTTTGATTGGGAGGTGGTGAGTTGGGGTCCAGATTGATATAGGAATCCGTTACGAAATCAAAAGTAACTACCTGCCATTGATCCAGACTTATGGGTTTGATAATTTCACTTTGGGTGGACCATGGCTCACTCAGATTGTTGTTTTGAAGTTTCAATGAAATCTGGTTGGGTTGATTTCCTGTAATTCCTTCTGATGGCACATAAATTTTCAAACTGAAGGGAGTACCCTCTGAAATATAAATTGTGGATGGAGAATTAAATCTCACATTGGCATAAAGCCCACCCGTATCGTGGTATTTCAGAACAGTAGCCGAGGGGTTAATGGAATCGACAAAAGGATTGGCGAAGGAGATATCCATAAAACAATCATCAGCATACCAGGTGTCGATGGTTGAGTTGCCTTCAAAGTCGTCTTGCAGTATTTGTGCGAAACCTGTAAAATAGAGAAGAAGTATTAGCTGCGTAATAAAAATTTTGTACATAACGTTCATATTTCGTATAATTTAAAGTGACTTTCAGAATGGGAGTTGCCTTTTGAGCAAGCATTCAGGATTTAAAGCTTGCAAGCCGGACAAAAGAAAAGAATCAAAAAAACTTTCCGTGCAGAGCAAACGATTACCCCATCATTCAGGGTATTGTCAAAAATAATGACTTTTGCGCAAGGTTATCTTAACATGGTAAAGGTAAGAAAAACGAGTGATATATTGCCTGTCACATCAAACACAAATCCATAGCTAAATGTCTCAAATTCGGGCTTCCGGAGTTTTTTATGGTGAATATTTTTGCTATTTTTGGCTTTTAATAAAGCAATCGTCCGGACGTAGCTTCTCAATAAACCAAAAGTTTACCGGTCAATCATTTTGCTGACACCAAGCATACCTTTTCTTAAGCGATTTTTATCCTTCCCGTAAAAAAAAGATGAAAAGCAGGAGTAAAAAAAGTCACTGAGAAATTTCCTGAAACTGAAGAAAAGCTTAAAAGAAGTTTGTCAATCAAGACGGGTTGGGATAAATCTAAAAATTACAATGGGATATGGATACTATGAAAAGGAGTAAAGATATTATCCTGTATACCGTGCTGGTAGTTTTGGGGCTGTACTTTTTATTTCAGGGACTGGTATTGGCTAAGGCCTTTCTTGCTCCATTGGTTTTGGCCCTTATATTGGCTTTTCTCATGTTGCCGGTAAGTGAAAAGCTGGAATCCTGGGGTTTCAGAAGAATTTATGCTACTATAGTCTCCACGATTACACTGTTATTGGTTGTTCTGGGATTCGTAACAGTCATATTCCTTCAGGTTAGAGACTTTACCGATGATTGGGGAAAGGTTCAGAATCAGTTTGATGAAATGCTGAAAAACATTGAAGTATATTTGATTGAAAATACACCCCTGTCCGAATCAGCAACCCGAAGTATAGTAAGCACTGCGGAAATGAACCATGAGCAACCACCTGATAATCAGAACCAGGATAATCAGCAGCAACAGCAAAAACCCCGGGATGATGATGAAGGCTTGCCCGAGCAGGCTGAAAGGAAAGAAATTGTCGAGAATTCTGAAGATCGGGTGTTTTTGGTCATGGCTAACATTGTGGGATTTATGACCGATATACTTATCGTTTTGGTGTATATTTTCATGTTTTTGCAATTCAGGCATAAATTTTTAAAATTTATCCTGAGAATGGTTCCCCCTAAAAGACGAAAAAAGGTACTTGACATTGTTGTGCATTCCACAAGTGTAAGTCGGAAATACCTGGCTGGAAAGCTCTTTCTGATGGTTATACTGGCAATCTTGTATTACATCGGATTATCAATCTCCGGACTTGACAATGCATTGCTGATCAGTTTGATTTCTGCCGCATTATCCATCATACCTGTAGTGGGAAATTTTATAGGGTATTTTATTGCCCTGGCAGTAAGCATGGTGACCAATGGGGATATAAGCACTGCATTAAGCATAACAGCTACCTACATAGTTGCACAAATTATAGACACATATATTTTGCAGCCTATTGTTTTAGGGGATAAAGTGGGTGTGCATCCGTTTTTTGTGATTCTTTCAGTTATTCTGGGGTATCAGGTCTGGGGGATAATAGGAATGGTAGTATCTGTCCCGGTATTTGGCGTTTTGGCCATTATTTTCAGAAATACAGAAACAACCAGTCCTCTGGGTTTTCTCTTAAGCACTGAGGAGCCTGAAGATGTTCCGATGGAATAGAGTGGACCTAATGGACAGGTTCAGCCAAAAACACTGCAGGCAGCACTTTCACAGTCCTGGCTTTGTTGGGCATGGTGGCGGCCACACGCAGACTTCCCTCCCTGTACCAGACTATGGTCACAGTGTTTTGGCCCTGCCCTGAAACAAACCCTCCCTCGGGTTGAAAGCTGTAGGCATATCCCCGGGGAGGAGAGAGAGTGAAAGTTTCGAAAACCAGTTGGTTTTGATAAAAAACTTCTCTTTGCTCCAAATCAAACTGGGGTTGAATCCGGCGATGAAGAAATTGCGCAGTTGCTGACAGAAGCGTGTCGGCAAAGGAGTTGAATCCTGATTCATCCTGATGAAGATCATGGGGAGCATCGGGAAACAAAACCAACCTGCTGTGTGGGTTTTGCAACCGCTGATGGATGGGGACAGAACCATAGACCTTGTCAAGGAAAATCCGGTTGATACCATATCTGATATCGTTGAAAGGATATCCATAACCAGCCGGCACAATGTCATCCGCAGTCCCGTGAAAGCTCAATACGGGGATATGGGGTTTGTTATCAATAATGTTATCGTCAGTAACAGCACCCCAGCAATTTATCACTCCTTTTATCCGAAAAGAAACGTTGAGATTGTTGGTGGAGCAATCCAGGCATCCCTGGTCACCTGCCTGCCAGTTGAGAAAGTCAGACCTCAGATCTTTCCCAATGGAGGAGCGGAAACGGCTTTCTTCGGTCATAAAGGTGGCTCCCAGTGCCACCATGGCTCCTGCACTGGTACCCCCAATAAAAACAGCAGATGTATCGATACCTAAGCTTTCATAATGATGAACCACATAACGCAACGCTGCTCTGGCATCCTGAAAGGAACGATGCATAGTGCGTTCTACAGGATTGGGTGGCTGGGGAATCCATTCTCTGCCCAGGATTCTGTTTCCCCGGTCAATCACCCGGTTGATATTGGGGGCAAGCCGAAAGCCCAGCCGGTAAGAAGGTGCCACCACCACATAACCGCGACGGGCCAGCTCATGCGCCATCAGCTCAATAGTAGTTGTATTTTTATCACCCATCAGGAATGCGCCACCATGAAGCCACACCAGCACGGGTCGCCGGGACAAAGTATCGCCATAAGGTTGATACAAATCAAAAGAAAGCTGAAGGTTTTCGGGTTTCAGGGTGTTGGCCAGTGCAAAACGAATCACCTCCATATAGTCCGGCTTATCATCTATGGGTTTGGAAGACCAATACCCCAAGGCTTCGCCGTAAGGGATATCGCGTACCACCTCAACGCTGTCGAATGCATATTCGCTATACCGTTGTTGGGTATCAATATATTCAGTACTGAAAGCTTCCAGCCGCTGGCGGCGCAGGAACCCTCTGACCAGCACTTCAACCGTGGTGTCTGCATCCTCTCTTTTGTCCCTGGCTAATGCAACATCATCAGGAGTGTATTTGAATTGATTCAAAGCAGGCCTTGTATGCTTTTCCTCATACATGTATATTTCTCTCTCCTCAGGATATACAGCAAACTGCACCTTTTGCCCCCGGTATGTGCCATGGTAGTGCCCGTGCGCATTACCTGAAACATGGACTTTTCGGGGTGTTTGGCAGGCAGCAAACAACAATACCACCAGCAAAACAAGGTAGTGATCAACTTTTTTGTACATATCCTTAGAAATAAGAAAGCAGATAAAAGGATGCCGGTTTACAGATTGGCAAAATGAATATTATCAATCAATACCGTTGCTGCAACAAATGCGCCGTTACCATCGACCGGATTCCACAGGGAAAAAGGAATATTCAGCTGAATAAGATCCAGTCCCTGAAAATCAGTTAAAGGAATAACATACTCAACAAATCCGTTTTCCAGTTCAGTGCTTTCATAGTCCTTGAGAAAAATGGACCTGTCAGAAGAAGGGCTTTCGAGTTTGATTTCGGCATCCACAAGGTTTTCAGGCTTATTGATTGCAAAAACAAGATGGGAATAGCTGGTCAGGTTTCTGGGTTGTTCCATTAACAAGTATGCACCACCCCAGGATCCACCGGGGAATTCCAGCAACAAACTCAAATCTCCATCTATGGCAACTTCTGAGGTATCGATGAAAGGTTCTCCGCCTCCACCAAAAGCTATTACCTCCAGATTGCCCAGCGCATCAAAGCCTTCCTGAATTGCATTATAAGCTATGCCGGGATCCAATATCTGGCCCAGGGTTTCATCTTCTATTACCAGAACGGGTGGTGCAGGCGGGTTGAATCCTTCTTTTTCGAAAACTCTTACATAGTCCACATACATGCTCTGGGGAAAAGAAGTGGTCTCATCGGGATAACCTGGCCAGTAGCCGCCAACGGCCACATTCAGGATAAGGTAATGACTCCGGAGAAACTCCTTCATCCCTTCCCCAATAGCTACTTCATGGTATTTTTCTCCATCTACCATAAAGCTAAGTGTTTCGGGTGTCCATACCAGGGAAAAAACATGGTAGTCCTCACTAAAGCTTGCACCGGAAGTTTCATATACTCCCTGACTTTCTCCCTTGCGGTTTTCAGCATCAACATAATGGATGGTGCCGTATATTTTATGGGGGTCGTGGCCAAGCATTTCCATGATATCAATTTCACCACATCCGGGCCAGTCTACAATACTTCGGTTATCCCCCAGCGTCCAGATGGCAGGCCATATGCCCTGACCCTGGGGTAATTTTGCCCTTACATCAACCCTTCCGAACCGCATGCTGAACAGGCCGTTTGTGGTAAGTTTTGCAGAGGTGTAATCATTTTCACCATGCTTTACTGCAGAAATGATCAATGCTGAAACATCACCATCCTGATCCACCCGTGCGTTTTCTTCACTGGTGGTATAAATCTGTAATTCATTGTTGCCCCACCCTACCGGCAATCCGTAATCGGTTCCATCACCGGTTTCGAAAGTCCATTTCAGGGGGTCAATCTGTCCTTCATTGAATTCATCATTCCACACAAGAACATATCCTTCAGGGATATCAATTTTATCAATGGGATCAACATCATTGTCACCACAAGCAAAAACAGCAAATATGAATATTGCCGGCAACCAGAATTTCAAAAGTCTCTTCATGGGTTTGTATTTATCAGGTTATTAAATGCAACTTTTTGGGGGAATATCCCTAAACTTTCCGAAAGCCATATCGCGCTGAAAGCTATATGAACAGGCATCAAAGTACAGAATAATCCTTAACCAACTTCACCAGAATCGGTTTAAGCAACTAAATTAGGAAAAACTTTTAATATGTTATGATAGGTAAGGTATAAAAGAGCATTCATGGAAATAAAAAATGGCTGGTTTCAGGGCAACTTTTATGTTCTCAGTTTTCACTGTGTTATAAGTTCCCGGCAACCAGCCACCCTGATGCAAACAGCTTGTGCTGTTTGACAGGCGAATCAACCTAATCCCTGTTCATTGCCCAGATAGCAATACCGGCAATCGTTATCAGACCACCCAGAAAAACAGCTGCATTAACGGTTCTCTGTACTTTTTTGGCTTTCTTCAATTGTGCAGAGCCAAACCCTTTGTCCTCAATAAAGTTCTCAAGTTTTTTAATTCTTGATTCATACTCTTGTCTAATATCCATCGTTTAAAAAATTTAGGTTTAACTTATATTGATTACACTATGATCAACGAATATTATCACAAATTGTTTATAAAATACAGTTCGTACAAAAAAACCGACGGATTAAACTCCTGTTTTTCATCACTCTCCGGAATCCCCCCCTGGCAAACTGACAATCTGCAGAATGGCTAATAAAAGAAATATAGTTTACCGCTTAAACAAGTGAATCAGAAAGGAAGAAAAACTATTCCAGGATCCGACCCGAAATCTGCATCAAACTGATCTCGGCCATTTTGGCCTGGTATTGAATGGAAAGCAATCGCTCCTCGGCCTCCAGCAGGTTCTTCTGAACCTCCCGCAATTCAAAACCCGATAATGCACCCAGGCGGTAGCGCTCAAAAGCAATATCGAGATTCTCGCGGGCCACTTCCAGGTTTTGGGTTTCCAGGCTCAGCAGCCGAAGGTTGTTGCTATAAGCATTAAAGATGGTAATAAAATCCGCCATCACCTCTTGTTGGGTCCGTTCATAAGCCAGCTCCCTGTTTTCCAGATCAATGCGGGCATTCTTTTCGCGCCGCTGCTGGTTCCTGCCATCATAAAGATTCACCCCCACGGTAAGCGAATAATTCATCCCCCAGGTCTGCTGGTCCGACAGGGCACCGCTTTGAAAAGTATTGTGTGTAAATCCGTAACCCGTGGCAAGATTCAGGTAAGGATACCGTTGCGAACGTGTAAGATCAAGATCTTTCTCCGTCAGCGATACATTTTGCTGTGCTGCTATTATCAGAGCATTGCTGCTTCTCACATCCGATAGCAGTTCATCGTATACCAATCCCGGGTTGACAGTAATACTGGTATCAGCAGGGGCAAATTCAGTGGTCAGATCTTCCAGGGCCATTACCTCTGCCAAACGAACACTGGCGGCACCAAGCACCTCATACTGACGCTCCAGCCGCGAACTATCGGCATTGAGATTTACCTCCGCCTGGAGCAATTGCACTTTGGAACCCGAGCCCAGCAAAAAATGCTCCTGCTCTATCCGCACACGCTCACGCGACAAATCTACTGCATATTGCAAATTGGAAAACAAACGCTTTTGCTGAATATAAAAATAATACTCAGATGCCAGACGGGCCACCAGGTTCTCTATAGAAATGCGCGTATTCAACTCCGAAAGGCTCATGAGCTCTTCCAGCTGACTGTATCTTATCTGTGCCCGGAAACCATCAAAAAGCATCCAGCCGCCCTGTAAGCCGGCATTGGTAGTTGTATTATGAATGCTTCTCAGCTCTATCTCTCCTCCATCGCGCAATTGCTGATTCGTATTGTTCAGATTGCCTCCAAAAGAAGATCTTAGAGAAAGCGAAGGGAGCAAGCCTGCATTGCCACGCGAAAAATTGTTGCCGGCAATTCGTTCATTGTTTCGAACAATACGCAGCGAAAAATTTTGCTCAAGGGCTATCTCAATGCATTCTTCCAGGCTGAGTTGCTGTTGGCTATAACCCCTGGGTTGGCCAATTAAGAAAAATAATACACTAAGCGATAGAAGGAGTAATCTGTTCATCTTCAACATTCTTTTTGGCACTTGAAATATAAGAATAAATAGCCGGTACGATATAAAGCGTCAGGAAAGTAGATATAATCAAACCGCCAATAACAGCCACACCCATGGCAACGCGGCTTTGAGCACCTTCACCCATTCCCAGGGTAAGGGGCAATACGCCCAGTATGGTAGAAAGGCTGGTCATAAGGATAGGACGAAAACGCGCCGCAGCAGCAAACTTAATGGCTTCCATCTTCTCCATTCCCTTCTGTTTGCGCTGGTTGGCAAACTCTACCATCAGAATTCCGTTTTTCGACACCAATCCAATGAGCATAATTATGCCTATCTGGCTGAAAATATTCATGGTAATTCCAAAATACCACATAAAGAACAAAGCGCCTGTCAGAGCCAGCGGCACGGTCATCATCACGATAAGCGGATCGCGGAAACTTTCAAACTGGGCCGATAATACCAGGAAAATGAGAATCAACGCCAGCCCGAACGCATAGATAAGGCTCGAGGCACTCTCTTCAAAATCACGTGAATCTCCTGCAAGGGCCGTACGGAAAGTTTCATCAAGAACCTCATCAGAGATACGGTTCATTTCTTCAATCCCGTCGCCAATGGTATAACCGGGCGCAAGACCCGACGATACCGTGGCAGAAACAAACCGGTTGTATCGGTACAATTGCGGTGGTGCGGTCTGCTCCTGCAATGTAACCAGGTTATCAAGCTGAATCATATCGCCCGCATTGTTGCGAACATAAAGCGATTTTAAATCCAGCGGTTTGTTACGGTTTTCCCGGGCCAGCTCCCCAAGAATCTGGTATTGTTTTCCATGCATAAAAAAGTAACCGAAACGCTGTCCCGACAAGGACAATTGCATGGTGCGGCCAATGTTCTGGGTGGAAACCCCCATCAGGTTGGCCTTATCACGGTTGATGCTCACCTGCAGCTCAGGTTTGGTGAAACGCAGGTTTACATTCGACATCTGCAGCACAGGGCTTTCATCTACTTTTTCCATAAACTCCGGAAGCACCTCCCGCAGCCTGTCAATACTTTGCGCCTGCAATACATATTGAACAGGCATACCCGATCGACGTCCCCCGAAAGTAGATTGCTGCATCACAAAGGATCTTGCCCTGGTCATGCTTCGCACCCTGGCCGAAAGCTCATCGGCAATCATCTGCTGGCTGCGCTCACGCTCTGAGGGCGGCACCAGTATTACACGCACATTGGCCCAGGAGCCAAAAACCATATATATAACTCCCTCTACTTCAGGCACATTATCCATTACCATCTCGGCCACATCAAATACATAATCGCGGGTAAACTCAAAAGTTGCCCCTTCGGGTGTCTGCATGTTGATGGTAATCTGTGAGCGGTCTTCCATGGGTGCCATCTCTCCGGGGATGTTGGTGTAAAGTAAGACTATAGCCCCCACTGAAGCCACCAATACTACAATACTAAGCCAGCGACGGGAAAGAAAGCTGTCCAGAGAATTTTTGTACATCGCGTTGAGCTTTTGAAAATAAACCTCTGTTTTCATATACATAGCCCCGCGCTGGGTACGTTGTTTTAAAATCTTGGTAGTAAGCATCGGGGTGAAAGTCAACGCCACGAAAGAACTGATGGCTACTGCACCCGCAATTACCACACTGAACTCACGAAACAGCCGTCCGGTCTGCCCTTCAAGAAACACGATGGGGATAAACACTGCCACCAGTGTAATGGTAGTGGCGATAATGGCAAAAAATATCTCCTCGGCTCCCTCCAGTCCCGCTTGCTTGGGAGTCATCCCCTTCTCAATCTTTACATAGATATTTTCCATCATTACAATGGCATCATCCACCACCAGGCCAATGGCCAGTACTACAGCAAGCAGGGTTAACACGTTGATGGTAAATCCCGCCAGGTACATGATAAAGAAAGAACCTATGAGTGAAACAGGGATAACAATGATGGGGATAAGGGTTGTACGCCAGTCGCGCAGAAAAACAAAAATAATGATCGCCACAAGGATGAACGCAATAAAAATCGTGTTGCGCACTTCGGTGATAGACGAACGGATATAAGAGGTGTTATCAAAACCCACCTGGTAAAAAACATCATCCGGCAGGTCCCGTTGAATAAATTCAAGACGGCTGTATACCTCATCAGCAATCTCAATATGATTGGAGCCGGGCTGGGGAATGATAGCAACACCCAGCATAGGAATTCTGTCGCGCATAAGGATGCTGCGTAGATTCTCTGTGCCCAGCTCTGCATAACCAATATCTTTAAACCGAATTACCTGGTCACCCTCCTGGTGAATGATCAGATTGTTGAATTCGTCAGGATTGGTGAGCAACCCAAGGGTTCTGATGGTCAGCTCAGTAGTTGCCCCCTCAATACTTCCTGAAGGAAGCTCCACATTTTCCCTGGCAAGAGCTGTTTGCACATCCAGCGGAGTAAGATTGTAACCGGCCAGCTTACCGGGATCCATCCAGAGGCGCATGGCCCAGCGTCGTTGACCCCAGATGGCAACCGAAGATACGCCATCGATGGTTTGCAACCGTTCCTGGAAGGTAAGTTCGGCAATTTCAGATAGCTCCATCAGGGAACGACGGTCGCTCTGTATATTGATAAACATGATGGGACTGGCATCGGCATCGGCCTTGGAAACCACCGGCGGATCCACATCGCGCGGAAGCAGTCGCTGGGCCTGGGCTACCTTGTCGCGCACATCGTTGGCCGCAGTTTCCATATCTACACTCAGCTCAAACTCAACAGTAATGTTACTGCCGCCCTGGCGACTTACACTGGTGATAGAACGAATGCCAGGTACCGCGTTGATGGCTTGCTCAAGGGGCTCGGTAATCTGGGCATCAATTACATCCGAATTGGCTCCCGGGTAAGAAGTCCGAACGGAGATAATAGGGGGATCTACGCTGGGAAATTCCCGTACACCCAGAAACGTCATACCTATAACCCCGAAAAGCAGGATAATAATGGTAATTACGGTGGATAACACCGGACGCTGTATACTTATGGATGATAGACTCATATTCCGGTATATTTATTACAAAACATTATCAATAGTAAGGGGCATTCCATGTCTCAGCTGAAGAATCCCTGTAGTAACAAGGGTATCTCCGGGTTGCAGCCCCGAGGTAATCTGAATCCGATCTTCGGTACGCAGGCCGGTCTCAACATCTACTGATTCCGCTTGCCCTGCCCGGTAAACAAATACTTTGTCGCCATCCATCTCTGGAATCAGCGCTTCGGTGGGAATGGAAATAGCATCATTGATTTCAGTTAGTTCAAGCTCAATGGATACAAAACGCCCCGGCTTCACACGCTCATCGGGATTGGTATAGCGAGCCCTGACAACAATACTTCTCGTACGGATATTTACCTTGGGGTCTACTGCATAAACGATGGCATGAAAAGGGGTATTGAAACCATCGAGAGTAAAACGAATGGGGAAACCTGGCTTGATCTCTCCCGAATACCTCTCGGGAATGGCAAACTCAATCTTGAGAGGATTGATCTTGATAAGCCTTGCAATTTGCGTGTTTACATTTACAAAGGCCCCTTCACTCACGTACCGCAAGCCTATCACTCCATCAAAAGGAGCCCTCAGCTCGGTCTCTGAAATGCGCGCCTCAATAAGCATAATGTCAGCTTCTATGGTCTGTAGCTCTGTTACAATCTGGTCATAACTCTCCTGGCTGATAGCATCGCGCGAAAGCAGACTACGCTGGCGAAACTCACGCTCTTCGGCAAGTTTTTTTTGCGCCTTTAGTTTCAGCAACTGCGCCTGCAAAGGACGATCATTGATTCGGGCCAGTAACTGCCCCCTGGTAACCGGAGTTCCTTCATCAAAATTCAGGTTTACCAGTTTGCCCGAGGTCTCAAAGGCCAAATCCACCTCTTCGTCGGGTATCAGAGTTCCTGAGCTGTTGATTTGTTCAACCAAACGGCCGGGAACTATTACAATAGCATCCACATTCAATGCACGGGGGCCGGAAGGACGGGTTGCGGGTAAATCATCACCCGAGCCCCACAATAATGGACTAATCTTGGGATAAAAAATTATAAGTGCCACGATAAATACCACCAGCACGTAAAAAACAGGTTTATTCTTTTTGTTCATATTTTTTGTCATATTACTTCAACGAACTGAATTCCTTTCCAATTGTTCAAAGAGGAAAAATGGAGAATGATTATAAACAAATAAGTATGGAATTACTTGATCTACTGACTTACAATCTTCGCCAACAGTAGTTTTCCTTTCTAAATTCCCTTGCTTTCCCGGGTATAGTCTGCCAATAAGCGAAGCTCAAAGGTAACCAAACAGCATTTTTGGGTGCTGCTAATTATTCTTAAATTTCACATAACTGTAAATCAGCACTTAAGAAGGTGCAAAAAAAAGCAACTGTTTAACGATTTTCACCGCCTATTCGTAGCTTATTATGCTGTTTTGAATAGCATATTTAACCAGGCCAACTACGGAGCGTGCCTTGGTTTTGGAAAAAATGTTTTTTCGGTGGGTTTCAACGGTAAGTTCGCTGATGAAAAGTTTCTCAGCTATTTCATGATTGCTGAAATCTTTGGCAATTAAAACAAGTATTTCTTTTTCCCTTTTGGAAAGTATATCCTTCTTCTTTTCCTCCATTTCCGGCTCTCCCCCCCCGAGTTTGCCGAAAATAACCTGTTGTATATCACTGCTGAGAAACTTCTCTCCCCGGGCTACGGTTTGAATGGCTTTGAGAAGTTCCTTTATGTTGGCAGCCTTAAGAATATATCCTGTAGCTCCGCTGCTAATCATTTTTTGGATATACTGTAAGTCATTGTGCATGGTAACAGCCAAAATCTTTGCCCCGGGTTTCATTTCGATAATTCGCCGGGTGAGCTCAATTCCGGAAATGTCTGGCATATTGATATCAACAAGGTACACATCGGCATCAATATTCGCGGCCTGCTTCAGAAAATCCTCTGCTGACAAAGAATACCCAAGCAATTCAATGCCGGGCTCATCCTCCAGTAGAGCATAAACCCCTTCTACAAAGAGCTTGTGATCATCAATCATAAAAATCTTTACCTTTTCCATACATCAAACTTTTAAGGAAACGGGAACAATTGCAGTTATGATGGTTCCCCTTCCCGGTGCACTGTCAATAAGAAACCTTCCATGTAGTCCCTCTATACGCGATGCGGCACTTTTAAGCCCAATTCCCTTATTCCCGGTAAGCAATTCTGCCTGAAAACCCTTTCCGTCATCCTCGATCATCAGGATTAACTCATCATCCGACAATGTAAACTGTATGTAAATATCGTTGGCCCCCGAATGTACAATAGAGTTGTTTACGATTTCCTGAGCGGTACGGTAAATGGCATGCTCAGCATAAGACTGTAGTCGTCCATCCAGACCCGGTAATTCAAGAAATAATCTGCAATGACTGGTATCATTCAGTTTCCTTACCATCTCCTTCAAGGCTTCTTCCAACCCCTTTTCTATCAAAACCATCGGCGCCATGTTGTGCGAAATACTTCGCATCTCTTTAAGTATCTCATCAATGGTAACATCTGTACTTCTTAGAATTCGTTCCTTTTTTTCAGGCTTCATCTGTTCCTTTTCTATCAGGGCAGTGATATTGAGTTTGGCCAGCGACAATAAAGGACCAACTCCATCGTGCAGCTCCGTTCCCAGCCTTTTGCGCTCCAGCACTTCTGCCTCGAGAGCCGCTCGTGAGCGTTCACCGGCAAGCTTCATACCTGCCTCTTCACGCATCTGAAGTTCTTTCTGCCTTTGACGAGCCGCATAAATACGCGATAAAAGAAAAACAATGATGGCGGAGGCAACAAAAGCAAAGGCCATCAAGAAAATAACCGTGTTTTTTCTGTTGAGCAGTTCTTCCCGCGCCTGAAGCTCCATCTGTTTTTTTTCCTCTGCACGCTGCAGCTCCAGGTTGTATACCTGGTGAAGCATATTCTGATTTACAAGCGAGTCCTTTAAAGCATTGTACTTGCTCAGATAGTCAAGTGCATCCTTATACTCCCCGCTTTCACGGTATATACGGCTCAATAATCCATATGCCTGATACAAGAGTTTATTATTCCCGATTTGCTGTGCGGATTCCCTCGCCTTACTGGCATGTAGCAAAGACCTGAAAGTATCTCCGTTGGACAGCAATAAGCTGGCATATCCAAGTTGCAACTGAATCTCTCCCGAGTCAAAACCCAGTTCAGCAGCCAGCTCAATAGCAGTGTCAAATATGCGGGAAGCATCATCCCACCTAAAAAGGTCCATGTAAATTTTAGCTCGTGCTTCCAGTGCCACAACGTAGGCAAATTTGTCGTTGCCTGCCATCGCATAAGTTTCGGCACTGTCCATATAATGAAGAGCGGATTCCCAGTCTCCCATTCGATGTGCAAGATTGGCGTAGTTGATAAACAGCTTTCCCAGAGATGAAGTATCACCTGCCTCACGGAAAGTTTGCTGAGATATTTTCAGATTATGCAGCGATTGCTCATAATTTTCTATCTCATAATAGATTACACCTATATTGTAATGGATTCTTCCTTTCTGATCCGGGAATCCTGCAAGATCATAATTATCTGCGGCCCTTAAAAGGTTTTCCATCGATGCAATGTAATTCCCCATATCGCCATGTGCAATGGCAATATTATTCAAACTGTTGCCTACCCTCACATAATCTTCTTTTTCCAATGCAACTTCCATGGCCTGATAGTAATAAAAAAATGCACTATCATATCCGGATTGGATCATATGAGAAATCCCCGCAAAATTCAACATCTGAAACCAGGTTTCCCAATCCTTTTCCTTTATTTCTTCAGAAAAAACACTGAATAGTATTTTCCGGGCCTTTACAGGATCCGACTCAAGGTACTTCCCGGCATACTCCAGCACATTTTCAGCCGTAACTTCCTCTATTCCTTCACTAATACCATGGGCTACTCCTGCCGATGAAACAAACCCCATCAGAAAAATAAATAGCAAACAGAGACAAACGGTTTTACCGGATTGCATGAAAAAAATCTTTAAATAAGCAAAAAGCGTTAAAAAAGCACGAAACTCCTCTGACCCGAACCACTTTATTCATAGTCTGTATAGGGCCTGCTGAAAAACACTCAACTAAATGTCAACCTATTAATTAGCTTGCAATTTCAGACTTTTAATGCAATGATTTAAACTCGTTCTTAGTAAAAACTTTGCATTCCCAAATCGTTAGTTTTTATTACATCATCTGCTTCGTTGTCTTCAGCTCGCAGTATGCCTATACAGCTTCGCCTTGTCGCCTTGCATCTGATGCACTAAAAACTTTTTCAGCAGGCCCTTATACAAACAAAAATAAGGATATAAATCGTTCTTTGAGCAGGAAGTAAATTCTTGTATAATAAAATACCCTCCAGTGGGTATGGGAAACAAATTTTTACTGTTTTCCGGGTATTGTTTTTATCAGAAGAATAAGGCAACTTTGTGGATATTTTACCAGAAATGCTTCATTAATTCTTTTACCCAAACACCCAGAATATGAAAAAAACCTACCTTTTACTCTTATTATTTTCAATTTCCATGGCCGGTTCAATGGCCCAGGAGGCTGTTTCATCTGCCGGCAATTCCCATGAAAACGCCGGCATGTCCATCAGCTGGACCCTCGGAGAAACGGTGACCGAAACATTTTTCTCCGAGGACTACATCCTCACCCAGGGTTTCCAGCAGAGCTATCTTACTGTTACTGCCATTGAAGAGTGGGACCAACTGGATTTCATCCTCTCCGCATACCCCAATCCGGCTTCTGACATCCTGAACATTTATGCCGAAAACCACCAGGAGAAACTCGTTTACGCTTTGTTTGATCTGCAGGGAAAAATCATAACCAGCGGAATCATGACCGGAAATAACCATCAGATAGCGGTGGCACACCTCAAAGAGGGAGTTTATTTTCTCCGTATTACTGAAGGAAACACCATGCTGAAAACCTTCAGAATTGTTAAAAAGTAAATTTCGCTTTAAACAGCCCTTCAAACTGAACTAATTTTTTTACAACCCAAACCATACTAAACATGAAATTAAAAACAAGTACCCTATTCCTGGTTCTCATTGCCATTATGGCATTCAATACTACTGCACAACCCCCGCAAGCCTTCAATTACCAGGCAGTATTGCGCGATGATGCAGGCCAGGTAATGGCTTCTGAACAAGTTGCCATACAAATTGAAATTCTTCGCGAAAGTGCCGCTGGAGAGGTTGTATTCAGCGAGACTCACAGCACCCAGACCAATGAACTGGGCCTTGTTAACCTGGCTATAGGCTCAATCGAAGGTCTTGAAAATATACAATGGGGCAACGAAAGCTTTTTCATCAGGGTATCAATAGATGGCAATGAAATGGGCACCACACAATTGTTGAGTGTTCCCTTCGCCCTCTATGCGCAGGGCTCTGCAGACGCTTTCAGTGGCGACTACAATGACTTAGACAATACCCCAGACCTGGAGGCTTTTATCGCAGTTGAAGATCCCCAAAGCGGTGACATCCTCTATTTTGCTGACCAGTCATGGCACACCCTTGCCACCGGCCAGGAAGGCCAGGTATTGATGGTTGTTAACGGAATGCCTCAGTGGGCTGACCTTTCTGCAGATGACGACGGAACTGTTACTGATATTGATGGAAATGTTTATACTACCATAGAGATAGGCGACCAGATTTGGATGGCCGAAAACCTGCGTACCACCCGCTATGCCGATGGAACAATCATTTCGGGTGCCTATGCCTACGACAACAGCGATGAAAATGCCGATAACTATGGGAAACTCTATACCTGGGAGGCAGTAATGGGAGGCAGTACTTCCAGCGATGAAAACCCAAGTGGAGTGCAGGGCGTTTGCCCCGCCGGCTGGCACGTTCCCAGCGATGCAGAATGGACACAGCTTACTGACTATATAACAGGAGGTTTGGCTACCGGAGGTATTCAACTTCGCTCCTGTCGTCAAATAAACTCTCCCCTTGGTGGTGAATGCGATACCGAAGAACACCCTCGCTGGGACGAACATCCGGTACACTATGGTACCGACGAATATGGATTCGGAGCATTACCCGGTGGCTACAGACCCGTAAGCGGTGATTTCTTCCAGATGAGCTGGGATGCCTATTTCTGGTCATCAACCCAGGAAGAAGGTGCCGATGACAGAGCATGGAGAAGATTTATCTATTATGACTTTCCCCAACTGCAAAGAGGTTTGATTTGGAAAACATCTGCATTCTCTGTACGATGTGTGAAAAACAATTAAACTGAGAAGTTTTATTCTTGAACAAAATGATTCGCTTATGAACCGGGCCATGCCAATACTATTGACACATAAGCGGATCATTTGTGTAAATAAAAAATAATAAAGCCCATATAAAAAGGTGCGTAGCGCTGACATTATGGTAGAATTGAAATGCAACACCTAAACCCAAGGCGCGTAGCGCTGAAATTACTGGATTCTCATTAAAGGCATAAACACTTGAATATCTCGAAACTAAAATACACAAACAGATGCAAAAGCTACGAAATTATTTAGTAATCCTCCTGATTGGTTTTGTAACAACTTCTCTTACAGCACAACCCCCACAAGCCTTCAATTACCAGGCAGTATTGCGCGATGACGCAGGCCAGGTTATGGCTTCTGAAGAAGTTGCCATACAAATTGAAATCCTTCGCGAAAGTGCCGCTGGAGAGGTTGTTTTCAGCGAGACACACAACACCCAGACCAATGAACTGGGGCTTGTAAACCTGGCCATAGGCTCAATCGAAGGTCTTGAAAATATACAATGGGGCAACGACAGCTTTTTTATCAGGGTATCAATAGATGGCAATGAAATGGGCACCACACAATTGTTGAGTGTTCCCTTCGCCCTCTATGCGCAGGGCTCTGCAGACGCTTTCAGTGGCGACTACAATGACTTAGACAATACCCCAGACCTGGAGGCTTTTATCGCAGTTGAAGATCCCCAAAGCGGTGACATCCTCTATTTTGCTGACCAGTCATGGCACACCCTTGCCACCGGCCAGGAAGGCCAGGTATTGATGGT
>RECE01000083.1 GCA_007694165.1 Bacteroidota bacterium | reverse complement strand
TGCAGAAATGGCTGCGGTAAAATGCGGGTTCAGGCTGGACTTTGGGCGGAGGGTAAAGAGGCACATGGCAACAATTTTGGATGTATAAATCTAAGGCATGGGCCTGAGGGTATCCTCAGGTTGCGGATATTATGGGAGAATTCTTTTCCAAAAAAACAGTATAAAAATACTGGTGATGCCGGATAATAAAGTTAAGCCTGTGTTATCAAATCATTAACAATGGGTTTTCACCCATAAACAGTACTTCGGAAAGGTCAGAGCAGTTTAGTAATCAAGTAGTTGACTAAAGTTAATAAAAATTTCCAAAGCTTTTTCCTGCCCTTATAAAAGTTATTCACAACGCATTGTCAAAAGAACCATTGGAAGGAAATAGTTGTATTTTTGCGGTTTCGCAACGAATGCATCACTCCCAAAAGAAAAACCCCGATGGAACTCAAAACCACTATCACGATCATTGCTGTTGGATTGTTGATATTTATGGCCCATTTGTTTGCTGCCTTTTTCCGGCAACGCCAGGTACCTGATGTATTGCTGCTCATTGTAATAGGCCTGATTGTTGGCCCATTCACCGGGCTTATTGATAAGGCGTTTTTTGGGGATATCGGGAGTGTGTTTGCCAACATCACCCTGGTTATCATATTGTTTGAAGGAGGAACCGGGCTGCGCTACAATGTGCTACGCGCTGCATTGCGGGGCACGGCCAGCCTTACAACCGTTAGTTTCCTGGTCAGCACCCTGGCAACCGGAACCCTGGCTCTGTTCTTTTTTGAGTATGACCCTATCCGTTCCTTTATGCTGGGAGCCTTCCTTGGCGGAACCGCCTCGGCCGTGGTGATTCCCATGGTTAACCAGATGAAAATGGACCCCGGCTCCAAAACCATCCTGATTCTTGAATCGGCTGTAAGCGATGTGTTGTGTATCGTGGTGGGCCTTACTTTGTTTGAGGCATACAAGCTGGGAGCTATCAGTATCGGATCAATGGCGTTCAATATCCTGACAGGCTTTGCATTTTCACTATTGCTGGGCCTGGTGGCCGGACTGACCTGGTCTTTCTTACTTAACAAAGTGCGAAATATCCACAATTCCATCTTCACTACCCCTGCCTTTGTTTTTATCATTTATGGCATTGCAGAATTGCTGGGCTTCAGTGGTGCCATTTCTGCCCTTATGTTTGGCATTACCCTGGCCAATATTGATGTTATCCCCTTGCCTTTACTGGCAAAATATACACGGCATGCGCTACATACATTCAACGATACAGAAAAAGTATTTTTCTCAGAGGTGGTGTTTTTGTTGAAAACCTTCTTTTTTGTTTACATGGGCATATCTATGGTGCTAACCGACATCCTGTCCATTACCATTGGATTTGCTTTGAACATTTTGCTGTTCATCCTTCGAATACCCGTGGTAAGATTGTCAGTAAGAAGAACCCTTCCGCTGGAAGACAGAATTGTCATGGCTTTTATGATCCCCAAGGGGCTTGCAGCAGCGGTTCTGGCTTCATTGCCTTTCCAGTATGGCATGGAAGGTGGGGAGCTGATACAAAACATTACTTACTCTACAGTGCTTATCAGCATTGTATTCAATTCTGCACTCTACATCATGTACAACAGAACAGAAAAGCTTAAATGGTTTTATGCATTTTTCCTGGCCAGAAGATAAGCATAGACAAACAGGCTGCTCCTTGGCTATGGGAGATAAAATGATTATTTTTGACAACCAGGATATTAACCTGAATTTTTAATGTATGAAGAGATTGTTTTTTGTTAAGTTCAGCACATTGGTAGTATTGTTGTTCGTTTTCGCTCTTGCGATAACGCTTCCATTGGGTGTTTTTGCCCAGGGCAACCGAACCGTTGACAATTTCGAGGCCAATCTGAGCACCCCGTATCATACCGTATTGACACATTACCATTTTTTGCAGTCGCAGAATTATGACCCCAATAAGGCTGCAACAGCTTTTTTATTCCCGGGAGTGGACACCACGAGCGCTTCCAGGATGGCCATACGGCTCAAGCAGGCATGGGATGGACGCGGACACAGGGTAGATATGGATGCATTGCCGCGGGATGCAGAATACACTGACACCGTTACACAGGAACAGAGGTTTATTCCGGTTTCGCAAACCCCCGACATTTATGTGGAAAGACAACCCAACGGCCAATGGTTATACAGCAGAGATAGCTTTGAGGCCATTGAACAGTTCTACAGTGAAGTGTTTCCTTATGGTTCCGACCGGCTGATGGAATTATTGCCCCACTCAAGTCACTATCGTTTTCTGGGTCTTTACCTGTGGCAACATCTGGGCATTTTGCTGATTATAACGCTGGCCTTTTTGCTGCATAAACTGCTGACCTTTATCTTCAATCGGCTGCTGTACAGAGGAGCTCACCAACTGGGATATGACAAGATTGTTCGCCCTTATCTGCTGCCTGTTGCACGCCCTTTGAGCATGTTTGCCGTTTTTCTGATGATTGTTATCCTGTATCCGCTGCTTCAATTACCGGTCCAGGCCTCATTTTACCTTAACTACGGTTTCCGGGCTATTCTCCCTTTCTTTGGAATCCTTGTTTTTTATAAACTGGTGGATGTTTTTGGCTTATATCTTGAAAGTGTTGCAGGTCGCAGCGAAACCAGTCTGGACAATAATGTGGTGCCGCTGCTAAAAAAAATCCTTCGCGTTTTCGTGGTGATTGTTGGTGGGTTATTTATCCTTCAGAATCTGGATGTAAATATCACCGCACTGCTTGCCGGTCTCTCCATCGGAGGTCTTGCGTTAGCGCTGGCAGCGCAGGATACGTTGAAAAATCTGTTTGGTTCATTGATGATTTTTATGGACAAACCCTTTTCGGTAGGTCACTGGATTTCCAGCGGAGAAATTGATGGCACGGTAGAAGAAGTAGGCTTTCGCAGCACGCGCATCAGAACCTTCCGCAACTCGCTTACCTATGTACCCAATGGCAAACTGGCAGATTCTACCATCGACAACCATGGGCTGAGACAATACAGGAGGCTTTCCATGCATATTGCAGTAACTTACGATACTCCCCCGGACCTAATCGAGGTGTTTGTTTTGGGCCTCAGGCGCATTGTGGAAGACCATCCCCAAACCCGCAAAGATTTCTATATCATTGAGTTTAATGAGATGGGAGATTTCTCTCTCAGGATTTTATTTTACATTTTCTTTGCTGTACCCACCTGGCCAGAGGAATTAAAGGCCCGGCATGAGGTACTCATTGAGATTGTAAGACTGGCAGAAAAACTGGGTGTAAGATTTGCATTTCCCACACAAACCCTGCACATGGAAAATATTCCGGGAAGACATTCGCTCACTCCACAATATGATATGACCATGAATGATTTCAAAAAAGTGATGGATGATTACTTTGAGGCTAAAAAAGGGAAGTGAGTTTGCTGGGGTCCTGTCAATTTAAAACGTTATTCATGTAAAGTCACAATCAAAAAGCACATCAACAAAAAGCCCCTGCAGCAATTGCAAGGGCTTTTTTATGGTTAGATTTCCGTTTTTTCACTGCATCATCCTACTTAAAAACTGCTACAGCAGCAGGGTCAATAATATGAAATGTGAATGACTCTGTAAAATAGAGCTGAACGGTTTTGCTGTTGTGCGATTCATAACCAATGGAAAGGTCCTGCCCAATAACCATTTTCAGGTCACCGCCTCTTTCGGAAACGATGTAAGCACCATCAATATTGGGGGCCATGATAATGGAACCGCCCAGCAGATTTTCCAGTTGTTTGCGCAAAGGATATCCTTTAATAAAACTGTTTACTTTTTGCCATTTGTCCTGGCTGAGAACCAATGTATAGGGTCCTTCAATAGAGTTGGCCTTGAATTGTGATAACACATCTGCTACTGCACCAATGATTTCTTCACCGTTTTCAGGAAAAGCAGGGGTTTTGTATTCATTGCAGGAATCCAGTCCGGCTATGCTTCCGGCTTTGAAACCTTTGTAAACCGCATCCTCTTCAAATTTTGCTATTTCTCTTGCAGCATCTTCCAATGCATCAAGGTCTATGTCTTCAGCGCCACGGGCCACATTGTCCAATTCCCAGATGTTCAGCTCAAAAGGAATACGAGCTTCCACCATAGGCAATACCTGGTGTACGCCAAATTTCACTTTTGACTTCTGATCTTTGGGCACCTGGATGCGTCCGGTAGACAATGCTGCAAAGCTCCATCCTTTAGGGCCTTCCATGTCAACAAATTTTCTTGCAGATAGCACTGAAGTTAACACTTCCTTTGCTGTATCATTAATCTCTACCCATGCTGCATCAGAAATGGGAGCGAGTGCTTTTCTTAAAATATCCATTCTTATTACCTCCTTTTTATTTTTTAATTTTACCAATACCTAAAGAATCTGATTTGGGAGCTGCTTCGCCTTGGGCTTCATGGCCTTCGCCATGCGCACCCAAAATGGGTCCCTCCTTAAACAACCAATTGCGAAGTTCTGCATCCCAACCCGGCATATTTCTTCTCAACCATTCCAGGGTCATGCAGGCATGCTCTATTTCTTCATCGCGGTTGTGGGCCATTATCCCGGCCAGATCCGGATCATTGGTTGTTACTACGCGCTGATGATACCAATCTACAGCTTCTACTTCTTCTTTCAGGCTGTTCAATGCCCTGGAAAAATTTCGCGCCTCTTGCGAAAGTTCTTCTGCGGGTTCATGATAATTTGACATCTTTTATATTGTTTTTAGTTAATAATTGAGTAGTTAAGCGTCCTATGCAAATATAATGGTTTTAGACCGCAAAAGCGAAAGATCCAAGCCTCCAACGCTTTGTTGGTATTAATTTTTCTTAATCCGGTGCATACAATTCCAGCTTTTACCATCAATGCTTTACTGTAAACAGGTAAACAACTTTTCCGGCACTTTGTTTTTTTTGCGTGACAAGAGAATTGCAGCAATTTAACTTTATTTTCAACTTGTAATCATTACAATATAGAAACAATTCCCGTGTACTATTGTTTAGGTAATATAAACAAAAGTCAATCAAATGTTTTTTCAAACCAAACAATGAAGCCTGTAAAAGAAATAGCAAAAACAATAAGTGCCAGTGGTCTAAAGATTACTCCACAGCGTATTGCCGTAATACAGGCACTGGAAAAACTTGAGCACCCCAGGGCCGAAGACATCATCCGGGAGGTCTCTGAGCATATACCGGGATTATCCCCCACCACGGTATACAACACTCTTGATGTGCTTGTATCCAAAAAAATCATCCGCAAGGTGCATACTGAAGCTGATGTTATGAGGTATGATGCCATACCTGATCATCACCATCATTTGTATTGTATGCAAAGCGACAGAATGGATGATTATTTCGACCCCGAGCTTGATAGTTTGCTTGAGGATTATTTCAGGAAGAAAAACATTAAAGGATTCAAATTAAAGGAAATTAAGTTGCAGTTAATGGGCGAGTTTGAAATAAAGGAAAGAACTACGATTCAAAAAAGCGCCTGAAAAACAAAGCTTAAACGTAAATTCAAATACTTATTATTAATCATTTAAACAAATTCATAGTATTATGTCACAAACAACAAATCAAATCGGATTAGAAAATTCAGATGTAAAAGAACTGATTGACAAGCTCAACGATCTGCTGGCCAATTACCAGGTGTTTTACCAGAACACCAGAGGTTTTCACTGGAATATCAAAGGACATAAGTTTTTCGAACTCCATGTGAAGTTTGAAGAGCTTTATGATGACCTTCATGCCAAGATTGATGAAATCGCCGAGCGGATTCTCACCCTGGGAGGTACACCCTTGCATAGCTTTGCAGATTATACCAGCATTTCGGACGTAAAGGCCATCAAAGATGCTTCAGAAGACGTAGCTTGTGTTACGGGAGTATTGGATGCTTTGAAAGTTTTGCTTGTGAAACAACGCGTCATCCTGGACCTTTCTGATAAGATGGACGATGAAGGTACCAATGCCATGGCCAGCGATTATATTCGTGAGCAGGAGAAGCTGGTATGGATGTATTCATCGTGGCTGAATAAATAA
>RECE01000171.1 GCA_007694165.1 Bacteroidota bacterium | reverse complement strand
ATCTCCTTTGGTACTTTCAGCGAAGAACCTGAAACCGGACTGGATATCAACGAAGATACCGGTACCATCAACCTGGGCAATTCAACACCCGGAACTTACGAAATTGAATACCGCTTTGTGGATGTGAACGGATGTTTCAATACTGCCGTTACCACCATTACCATTGATGAGCTTCCCGATGCCCCCGTGGCAAACGATGAAGAAGTTTGCTTTGATGGTACTGAGCACACTGCTTCTGCAACACCACCCGCAGGCGCCACCATCGTGTGGTATGCCAATGAAACCGGCGATGAACCGGGCGAAGCTCCCTCAGGAACTGACCCTGGCACTTATACTGCATGGGCCGCCGCTGTGGGTGCTGACTCCGGTTGCGAAAGCGAACGCGTGGAAGTTACCCTGATCATCAACGACACACCCGAAGCTCCTGTGGCCAATAATGTTACGGTTTGTTTCGACGGAACTCCGCACAGCGCATCCGCAACCGTTGCTGCCGGCACTACCCTTGTATGGTACACTACCCAGTTTGGTGATGTGGAAACTATTGCTCCCACAGCAACCGCTGCAGGAGAGTATACTGCATGGGCCGCTGCCGTCGACGATATTACAGGCTGTGAAAGCGAAAGAACACTGGTAACCCTTACCATCAATGAACTTCCCGAAGCTCCTGTGGCCAATGATGTTACTGTTTGCTTCGACGGAACCCCGCATAGCGCATCCGCAACCGTTGCTGATGGCACTGCCCTGGTTTGGTACACCACTGAGTTTGGTGATATAGAAACCAATGCCCCAACAGCTACCAACCCCGGTACTTATACCGCTTGGGCTGCTGCCATTGATAATGATACCAACTGCGAAAGCGAAAGAACACTGGTAACCCTGGTTATCAATGATACTCCTGAGGTACCTGTGGCCAATAATGAAGAAGAATGCTATACAGGTGATGAGTTCATGGCTTCAGCTACTCCACCCGCTGGTGCATCCATTGTATGGTATACCCAGCAGTTTGGTGGCTTAATCACCACTGCCCCAACCGGCACAGAACCCGATACTTATACTGCATGGGCAGCTGCCGTTGACGATGTCACAGGTTGCGAAAGCGAAAGAGTGGAAGTAACCCTGGTTATATTCCCATTGCCTGAAGCTACCATTTCCTATGGTGCTGAAAATTTCTGCCCTGTAGGATCCGTGGAAGTAATCATTACTCCCGGAGATGAAACCGTAATAGCCTTTGGCACTTTCAGTGTAGAACCTCAATTCGGACTGATAATTGACTCTGATACAGGTACAATAGACCTGGCAGCTTCAGACCCCGGCACTTATGAGGTTGAATACAGGTTTGTGGATGAAAATGATTGTTTCAACACTGCAACAACCATCATCACCATCAGCGAAGAACCTGCCTTTGTAAGCATTACTTCATCTGACGCAACTTGCGCCGGTGAAGCCACCGGTAGCATTACTGTAGTTGCTTCTGCAGGTGAGCTACCTTATACATTTGAGCTTCTTGATGAGGATCTGAATGTATTGCAAACCATCGTGGCAGAAACCAGCGAACCTCAAACCTTCACAGATCTGTCAACAGGATTCTATTACGTGCAGGTAACGGACAACAACAGTTGCGGCTCAGGCATTTCCGACCTCATCTTCATTGATGAACCGGATCCCATTGCCATTGACCCCTCAAGCATAAATATTACCAACGTTACATGCAACGGACTGGATAATGGAACCATCTCCCTCTCTGCCAATGGCGGAAGCGGCGAACTTGAATTCGTATTGCTGTCAGAAGGCAATCCGGTGCAAGGTCCCCAGACAGGAAATGCAAACTTTACAGGACTTGAACCAGGAACGTATGTAGTGAGTATCACCGATGAAGCATTCTGCAATGTTTTGTCAGATGAATTCACCATTACCGAACCTGATGCCCTGCTGCTTACAGCAGAAACCAATCCTGACATTGCATGCCCCGGTGATGAAGCCATTATCGAAGCTTTTGCTTCGCAGGGAACAGCTCCCTATACTTTCACCCTTTGGTCAGAAGGAGTTCAGGTAGACGGTCCGGTCACTGCCGGTGAAAACGAATCCGTATTCTTTAGCGGAATTGACACACCCGGACTTTATACCGTAATGGCAACAGATGCCAACAACTGTGATATTACCGAAGATGTGCAGGTTTCCGAACCTCTGCTGCTGACCCAGTTTAATGTAACGGCTGCAGGAGATAATGCATATTGTTCCGGCGGACAGGGTGTGGAAATCATCCTTGACGGAAGCGAAACCGGAGTAAACTACCAGCTTCTTTACGAAGGAACCAACACAGGTGAACCAGTTGCCGGAACCGGCGATGAAATCAGTTTTGGTTTCCAAACAGAAGAAGGAAACTATACCGTGCTGGCAACCCACCCCGAATCTACCTGCACCACTATGATGACAGGAAGTGTAGACGTGGTTATCCTGCCTTTACCCATTGCCTTCAATGTAACTGGTGGCGGTGAATACTGCGACGGTGGCACAGGCGCTGAAGTGGGTCTCGATGGCTCAGAAACAGGAGTAAATTACACCCTGCTTTTCAACGATACTGACATTCTTGCTACCCTTGCCGGTACAGGTAATGCAATCAGCTTTGGTCTTCAAACCCAGATTGGAAACTATACTGTTTGGGCAGTCAATGAAACCACAGGTTGCGAAAGCATGATGACCGGAACTGCCATCATCGATGAGCAGGACCTTCCCATGGTATTCAATGTTACCGGAGGTGGAAACTACTGTGAGTTTGGCGATGGTGTGGAAGTTGGACTTAACAATTCTCAGACAGGTGTCAACTATGCACTGTTTGTTGATGGAACTGCTACAGGAGATATTGTTGCCGGTACCGGTTCAGCCATCAGCTTTGGTTTGCAAACCATTCCCGGTGCTTACACCGTGATGGCTACCGATGCTGTTTCCGGCTGTTTTATCATGATGAGTGGTGAAGCCCTGGTAGGACTGTATTCATTGCCGCTGGTATACAATGTTACCGGTGGAGGAGAATACTGCGACGGTGGAGAGGGTGTAGAAATCGGACTGGATGGTTCAGAAACCGGAATCGACTACTTCCTTTTCCTCAATGGTGAATCTACCGGTGATGTAATAAGCGGCACAGGCAACCCTGTCAGCTTTGGAGTGCACACACTTGCAGGCATCTACACTGTATTGGCGGAAACCGTCGATACAGGCTGTCAGTCAGACATGACAGGACAGGCAGAAATTGAAATCCTGCCACTTCCCGATGCACCTGTAGCTGAGGATGAAACAGTTTGCTTTGATGGCACAGAACAGACAGCCACAGCCACGGCACCCGCAGGAGCTTCCATTGTATGGTATGCTAATGAGACCGGTGACACACCGGGAGCACAACCTGCCGGAACAGAAGCCGGTGTATATACAGCATGGGCTGCATCCATTGACGATGTTACCCTCTGCGAAAGTGAAAGAACACTCGTAACTCTTACCATCCTTGCCTTGCCGGAAGCTACCATTTCTTATGGTGGTGATGTATTCTGCCCCGAAGGCTCTGTGGAGGTTATCATTGAAACCGAAGACAATATTGACTTTGGAACTTTCAGTGTAGAACCCCAGTTTGGACTTAGCATAGATCCCGACACAGGAACCATTGACCTTGCTTCCTCCGACCCGGGAACCTATGAAGTTGAGTACCGCTTTGTGGATGAAAATGGCTGCTTCAATACAGCAACTACCATCATTACCATAGCTGAAGGTCCGGCTCTTACCGTTCTGGCCTTTACCGATGCAATCTGTGCAGGTGAAGCTTCCGGTACCATTACCGTTGAAGCATCTCAGGGGTTCCTCCCCTATACTTTCGAGCTGCTGGACGATGAGCTGAACACCCTGCAAACCATAGTAGCAGAAACGGCAGAACCTCAGACTTTTGAAGGAATTCTCTCTGGATTTTACTATGTAAGGGTTACGGATAACAATAACTGTGGATCTACACTCAGCGATCTTATCTTTATCGATGAACCGGATCCTATTACCATTGACCCCTCAAGCATAAATGTAACCAACGTAACCTGCAACGGTCTTAACAATGGTTCCATCTCGCTGTCTGCCAATGGCGGAAGCGGTGAACTTGAATTTGTGCTGTTATCAGGAGGTGATCAGGTACAAGGACCCCAAACCGGCAATGCAAACTTCACCGGACTTGAACCCGGAACTTATGTTGTTAGCATTACCGATGAGGCCATGTGCAATGTTTTGTCAGAAGAATTTACCATTACTGAACCCGACGCGCTTTTGGTTACAGCTCAGACCACAACAGACATAGTTTGTCCTGAAGATGAAGCCACCATAGTTGCTTCAGCCTCCCAGGGCACCGAGCCTTACTCATTTACACTTTGGTTCAATGATACCGAGGTAGATGGTCCGCTTACAGCCAATGAAGGAGAAAATGTAGTATTCAGCGGAATAACTATTTCCGGCCTTTATGAAGTAAGAGTAAGCGATGCCAACAACTGTTCAGCATCTGAACAAACAACCGTTTCTGATCCAGTAATGATTGCTGTGTTCAATGTAACCGGCGGTGGCGGGTATTGCGACGGTGGTGAAGGCGTTGAAATCATGCTTGACGGAAGTGAAGCGGGTATCAACTACCAGTTGCGGCTTGATGGAATTCCACATGGTCTGATTCTGGAAGGAACAGGCGAACCGCTCAACTTTGGTTTGCAGACTGCAGAAGGAACCTATACCGTTATCGCATGGGATCCTGCAAGTGGATGCGAAATTGCCATGAACGGAAGTGTTGAAGTAGAAATCCTGCCATTGCCTGATATTTTCACAGTTACCGGAGGTGGTGATTATTGTGAAGGTACTGAAGGCATTGAAATAGGCCTTGATGGTTCTGTTTCAGGAATTGAATACACACTCATTCTCAACGATACTGACAATCTTGCTACCATAGCAGGTACAGGCAACCAAATCAGTTTCGGACTTCAGACTGAAGTGGGTACATACACCGTTTGGGCAACCAACACGGCAACAGGTTGTGCCATTATGATGGAAGGTCAGGCCGTAGTAACTGTCAGCCCGCTGCCAGTGGCCGCTATTGAAGCATCCGCCACAGAAGTATGTGATGGTGCAACAGTAACCCTGACAGCTTCCGGTGGAGATTCTTACCTGTGGACAGCAGTTCCCGAATACGACTTTGAGGGCAATGAAAACAATGCCTTCATTGAAGTAGTAATGAACGAAACAACTACTTTCTTCCTCACCGCATTCAATGATTGTGGCAGTAACATGGCAGAAGTTACCATTTCTGTTGTGCCCGCTCCTGATGTAGATTTGGGAGAAGATATTTTTGCCTGCGAGGGAGATACTGTTATTCTTGACGCAGGTGAATTTGACAATGTCAGCTATGTATGGTCTGACGGAAGTACAGAACAAACCCTTGAAGTAACCGAAAGCGGCACTTACTGGGTAGAGGTAACCAACATCGATACACAGTGCTTCTCTTATGGTGAAGTGTTAGTAACATTCCATCCGCTGCCCCTTGCATTGGTTGCTGAGGATCAGTCTATTTGCGCCGGAGACCTGGTGAATATTGGTGTGGAAGATGACTTTACTCCCATCCCCAACAACACCTATTTCTGGACCAGTGAGCCCGAAGACCCTTCACTTGTGGATCCCACAGTTTCTAACCCTCAGGTTAGCCCGCTGGTTACTACGACCTATACACTGGTTGAGACTTACACCGAGAGTGGCTGCACCAACTCCAATTCAGTGACCATTTCAGTTATTGAAATTGCAGCAGATGCGGGTGATGATCAAATTTTGTGTGAAGGCGAATCGGTTACCATTGGACCTGAAGAGGTTGATGAGAATCTGATTTACTCATGGACCTCCAGCAACCCTGATGAAGAATTCGACGCCAACAGCCCGAATCCCGTTGTAAGTCCCGCTGAAACAACAACCTATACCCTGCTGGTACAGCATGCGGAACTGGGTTGTATGGGAGAAGACAATGTTACTGTAACAGTAAGCCCAACACCTTTGGCTTATGCAGGTGAAGACCAGGATATTTGCTTAGGCGACATGATTACCATTGGCACAGAATATACCGAGCCCATGCCACCCAACACCTATCTGTGGTTGAGTGAACCGGAAGACGAGTCCATCAGTGACCCGACCGTTTCCAACCCCACGGTAAGCCCGCAGGTTACAACCACGTATACACTTATTGAGACTTACGTTCTCACGGGTTGTACCAACCAAAATACAGTTGTGGTTACCGTACATGAATATCCTGTGGCCCATGTAATTGATGATACAGTTATCTGTGCTGATGAGACCATCAACCTGGGAACAGGCAACGAAGAGGATGGACTTATTTACAGCTGGACCTCATTACCTTCGGGTTTCTTCAGCAATGAAGCCAATCCTTCTGTAATGCCCGGTCTTTATACCCTTGACAGCAACAACCAGATAACTTTCATCCTGGAAGTTACCAACGGATACTGTACTGATGTTGCACAGGTTGTGGTAACCGTAAACCCATTGCCGGTTGTGGATATTGCAGAAAACATGATGTTCTGTTCTGCTGATGAGGCAGCAAACCAGCCTATAGGTGGAGACGCTATACCGGGATACAGCTACAGCTGGACTTCCAGCGCGAACGATGATTTCACATCAACAGAAGCCAACCCGGTTGTCAGTCCAACTGTCTCAACCCTCTATACGGTTGTGATTACTGACACTCAAACGGGTTGCGTGGCTATCGGAGAGGTGGTAATCAACATCAGTGACCTAAGATTCTTTAGTGCTGATAACCCCAGAATCTGTGAAGGAGAGACCATTGCTTCACTGGGCGGCAAAATCATTGTAGAAGGTGGACTTCCTCCTTACCAGTACTACTGGACTGATAGTGACGGAAACAGCCTATCCACTCAGGCAAATCCGACAGTTGAAGCTCCGTTTGCTGAAAGCTACACCCTGATGGTAATGGATGACATGGGATGTTTTATTACTGCGACCATTGAAATTATCATTGCAGATAGTCCTGAAGTAAGCATTCACATTGGAAACATTCATGCTGGGAATTCATATTCTATTTATCCCGGACAGCCGGTTACTTTTGAAGCATTACCCTCCGGCTATCCGCTGTATGAATGGTACGTAATAGATCCGGATACAGATAATGATGATGAAACCAAGAGTTCCATTGACAATGCACGCCTTGTACAGAGTGGTTCATTTAACACATGGCTCAGCAGTGAACTAATCAACGGACAGGTGGTGTTTGTAGTAGCCTACAGTGGGGGCTGCCCCGGCATCAGTCAGTTTGTTACCATTACTATCAATGAACTTCCCAACGCTTTTACTCCCGATGGTGATGGCATCAATGACATCTTCGGACAAGGAGCAGAACTAACCATCTTCAATCGCTGGGGACAAAAGGTATACGAAGGCACCTCAGGATGGGACGGCACATACAATGGAAGAAAAGTTTCTCCCGGTACTTATTATTATTTGCTCAACCTCTATGATGAAAACAATAAAAAAACAACCGTAAAAGGTTCCGTAACAGTAGTGTTACAAAATTAGAAACACTGCGGAAGGCTCCCTGATAAAGTTCAGGGAACCTTCTGCAAGCTAATGCGTATAATCCCTTTAACAAAGGATTATAATCATTAACCAGGTGATTTTGTTGCTGCATAAAAATCAGCAAAACGCCATACATTAAACCAGAAATGAAGCGACTTTACATTTACATGTTTTGCTTTCTTTTATCCTTACCTGCCATAGGTCAGCGTACTCAACAACGCATAGACGTAGGGGATGATTATTATAACAAGGAGCAATTTCACGAGGCAATCAATGTCTATCAGAGGATCCTGAGAAGGGAAAAACAACCTCAGATAAGGCGCGAGCTGTCTTTTAAGGTAGGTGAATCTTATCGTCGTTTACTGAATTATGAAGAAGCCAAAAAATGGTATACCATTGCCCTGAACCTTGGATATGAAGGGAAAGACATTTACAGACACCTCAGCGAAATGACCCTTGGGTTGGAAGAATTTAACCTGGCCATCAACTACATTGAGGAGTACATGAAGCTCAGCCCTGGCGATCCGTTGGGTGAAAAACTCCGCGAATCGGCATATTTTGCAAGGGAAAACTACTCTACGGAAACCATTTTTGAAGTTTCCAACGAAGGAGCTATCAATAATCCCGGTCAGCAATGGGGTGCAGGGTTTCTGGAAAGTGTAGCTGTAATGTACGATGATCAGGCAAGAGTAGATGAGCAATTTGACATTGACATTCGGCTCCGGTACAATAATGTTTTTTACTGGGTATGGATGTCGCGCACCCTGAAGGAACGAATTATTTTTTCTTCTACGCGTAATTATGCATCGGGCACAGATAGCTATTCCAATATTTACCAGGCCACCTTTAACCGAAGAGAGGGAGACTGGGACCGTCCCGCACTTTTACGGGGAGGGATTAACTCCAACTATTATGACGGCTTCCTGTCATACGACAAAAAAAATGAAATCGCTTACTTTATGAACAGTGGAGGCCCGGCAGGAGATCGGGCTACTGCCGATATTTATATAGTAGATTATAACACACAAAATGATTTCTGGGGCACTCCCCGGATTTTCCCATTCAACAGCGATGAATACAATATCGGCTATCCGAGCATTTCGGAAGATGGTAAAACACTTTACTTTGCTTCTGACATGGACGGTGGGTATGGTGGATACGATATTTACAAAATTATTAAGGATGATGAAGGTAACTGGGGAGAACCCGTTAATCTGGGGCCGGAAATCAACACCCCTTTCAACGAGTCCTATCCTTATATTGCAGGCGATGTATTGTACTTTTCCTCCTACGGTCACCCGGGGTTTGGAGGGTTTGATGTTTTCTATTCACTTATTTCAGAAGACGGTGAATATTCGGCTCCTCTCAATATGGGTGTTCCGGTTAACAGTAGCGCTGATGATTTTGGATTTATAATCGATGAAGATTATACCCGTGGATTTTTCTCTTCCAACAGGCCGGGAGGCAAAGGTGAAGACGATTTGTATTCATTCCGGATTGTGCCCAAAACATTTGCGGTACAAGGGCGGGTAACAGACCAACTGACAGGAGAACCGGTTGCCGGACTTGAATTGTTCTTTTTTGATGATTTTGACGGCTTCTTCATGACCTCCACCAATGCAGATGGATATTATGAACTACCCGAGTTAAGTACCGCTGTCAATTACTACATAAATGCATACCCTGATGGATATCAGGAATTGGCAGATACGATGGCAGTAAGAGACCAATTGCTGGCCAACCGATTTGAAGTAATCAGGGATTTTGAAAAGAATTTTTCCCTGGTTCCGGCCGAACCCATGATTGCTGTAACCGAAACGCCTAAAGAAGAACCCGTGAAGATCGAAGATCCGGTATGGGAAGACATAACCTATCCGGAGGAAGAACTGGCAGAAGAAGTAATTGTGGAGGAAGTAATTGCTGAGGAACCTGTAATTATTGAGAAGCCAGAGGTTTCAGTGCCAGAAACTATTGTTGCTGAAGAGAGAGTCATAGAGGAGAAAATCGTTCAGCCTGCTGAAATTACAGAGTTTACTTTAAGTTCAGATGGATTTCCGGTCATATATTTTGATTTTGGCAAATCGGAACTTACAGCCTTTGCTGTGGGGCAACTTGATACGATAATCAGGTTTATGAGGAGCAACCCTGACAAAGGCATTATCATTCACGCGCATACCGATGTAATCAGTAGCTACCTGTTCAACCATTACCTGTCGCAACAGCGTGCCCGCAGCATCCTTGTGCACCTGAGAAGAAACAATATTGACCCAACCAGGGTTTACGCCAAGGGTCATGGAAAAACAAGGCCTGTGCTGTTGAATGCAGAAACAGACAGGGAGCACCGACTCAACAGACGTGCTCACTTTGAGTCTATCCCCAACACAGAATTGCAGGCATACCTGGAAGCGTCTTCCAGGCGCAGCTTCAAATATCTTAACTCTATTGAGAAAGAAGCCCATTTTGCTGATGGCGTAGAGTTCATGGTTCAGTTTATGGCATCTAATGTGCCGATAAACCCAAGGTTTTACCGTAAAATCATGAATAACCTGCCTCATGTGGATATTATTTACTATTACGACACCGACCGCTATCACCGCTATCTTGTAGGGAGTTTCAAAGAATTTGAGGAGGCCTTCGAGATGCAGCGCACACTAAGAAATCTTGGCTACGAAATATACGTAGTAGCTTTTGAAAACGGAGAAAGAATACCCGTTAGCCGGGCAAGGAGACTGATTGGAGAATTATAAAACCATCATCAACAGGAAAAACACAAATACTTTTCCTGAGATTATACGAATTAACAATTTTCAGTTATGAAAAGAAAACTAACACTACTTGCATTGGCCATTTTAGTATGGCAATTTCCGGGCAACGCCCAGAATGATGTTCACTTCAGTCAATACATGTTTAATGAAATTATTTTCAATCCTGCCGCCATTGAAATCTCCAATACCATCAACGCCTCGCTGGTAGCCCGACAACAATGGGTAGGATGGGAAAATGCCCCTTCATCGCAGGCACTCAATGCAAGCACCTACATCCAGGAGCTCTTTGGCGGAGTGGGTGTCAATTTCATTTATGACCGGCTGGGATACGAAAGCTTTCTTACGGCACGGGCATTTTATGCTTTCCCGGTACAGGTAGGAGTATTGTCGAGTGTAACTTTCGGGTTGGGTGCAGGAATCGTAAGTCGAACGCTCGATGGCACCAGCCTGGTTTACGACAACATGATTGACCCCAATGCATTATACGGTCGGGAAAACTTCGTAAGACCAGACTTTAATTTCGGGACTGAATATGTGGACCCAAACCTTACCATCGGTTTTGCAGCCACCCATTTGTACAGGTCTGTAAAAGGCTCACAGATTGACTATGCGCCACGACACTACTACCTTTATGGAAAATATCTTTTTGAAGACGTTTTTCCTGCTGTAGATATACAGCCCTACCTGTTGTTTAAAAGCAGCTGGTTTATGACCCAGTTTGACATCAATGTCCTGGCCTATTATGACAAAATGCTCTGGGGTGGTTTCTCATACCGCCTGGGGGATGCGGTTTCGGCCATGGCCGGATATTTTATAACCCCTGATATTAAAGTAGGGTACGCCTACGACTACGCCGTAGGTGTAAGCCGGGGATACAACGGCGGTTCGCATGAAATCATGATCAGCACATCCCTTGAAGGATTTAACAAAACCAGGGTTACTCCTAAAACACCCAGGATATTTAACTAATTGATATTTTATATATACACAGTTAAGCCGGTAAATTTACCGGCTTTTTTGTTTTCTGTTTAAGAATTTTTTAGTATTTTGCCTCCACGTTGATTGGTTCAAACCAGAGAATCAAGAATCTGTTTCCAAAACCAAACCTACAGATATGGAAAAGCAAAAAAGCACCAAAAAAGCCGAGCCGGCGGCCAAACAACCCAGAAAAGTATTGCATACCCGGATTATCGACGATGTATTTACCGATGCCGTTGACACCGTAAAACCCAGATTTCATGTAAATATTGATGCCTACCTGGAAAGGCTGTGGGAAGCAAGTCCCGATTTGAGCCATATCATTAAGTCAGCGGAAAGTTTAGAGGAAGCAAGAGACCAAATCTACACCTATCTTGAAAAAGCTGAAAGACGGATTTTTGCTGTTGATAATGATTTGCATATCCTTGAAAAATCAACGGTGCGCGAGGCCATAAGGGTTCTGAAAAGCATTATGGGTCCTGTGAATGAATACAGAACCAAATTTTCGGCCCTTGATATGCTTATGAAACTGGCGCATAAGGATAAAAAAACGCCTTCAGAAAAGGAGAAAGAAAATATTGCACCGGGTTTTATACTGGAATTTATCAATCTGTTCAGAGGCATTGAAGGACGTTCCAACATTTATTTCGAAACCAAACAGGCAAAAAAAGGGATTCCCGACTTTTTGCAGCTTTCCGGAAGAGCGGCATCAGAAGCACGCACCAATATTCTCAACGAGCTCTCTTCCAATATGCAAAAATATTTGCGCAAATACCCCAGTGGGCTTGAGGAAGATGTAATACAATGGCGAAAAGCCAACAAAAAACGGATACTCAAATATTTCAATGCCGAAGAAAAAGACTGGGATAACTACCAATGGCATTTGAAAAATGTAATCAAAGATGCGGCCCCGCTGATTGATCTTGTTGAACTTACCGAGGAACAAAAGGAAGCCATCAACCGGGCCATCAAAAACAAAATTCCTTTCGGCATTACCCCCTACTACCTGAGTTTGATGGACAACAAGCTCAACATTGGCTATGACCATGCCATCAGGGCACAGGTAATTCCCCCACCCGACTATGTCGACATGCTTATTGACAGCAAAGAAAACCGGGGCATCCAGTTCGATTTCATGGGTGAGCATGACACTTCACCCGTTGACCTGGTTACCCGCAGATATCCGGGCATTGCCATACTAAAACCTTACAATACCTGCGCACAAATTTGCGTGTACTGCCAGCGCAACTGGGAAATTGATGAAGTGCTCGATCCCAAAGCCATGGCCCTGAAAGAAGAGATCAAGCAAGCTCTGCAATGGCTCGATGAGAATCCTGCGGTGGGTGATGTACTTATTACCGGTGGCGACCCATGCGTAATGAATACCCAAACACTCAAAGAAATACTGGAACAAATTACAACAAAAAAACAAGTCTACCGTATCAGGCTCGGCTCCAGAACCCCTGTTGTTTTGCCACAACGATGGAACAAGGAGTTTGTGGATATGATTGCCTCTTTCCAGGTTCCCGGAAAACGACAAATCAGCATCATCACCCACTTCGAACACAATTATGAAGTTACCCCGGAAGCAATGGAGGCAGTTCAGCGAATCCGCAAAGCAGGGATGATGGTATATAACCAGGAAGTGTTTACCGTGGAAAACTCGCGCAGGTTTGAATCGGTAAAACTGCGACTGGATTTAAAAGCCATAGGTGTAGACCCTTATTATACTTTCAACATGAAGGGCAAAGAAGAAACAAAGAGGTACATGGTACCCATAGCACGTATCTTGCAGGAGCGTAAGGAAGAAGCACGTTTGCTGCCAGGGCTGGATCGTACTGATGAACCCGTTTTCAATGTGCCCAAATTAGGAAAAAATCAACTGATGGCCTGGCAGGACCACCGCCTGGTAATGATTCTGCCCAATGGATCCAGGGTGTATGAGTTTCACCCCTGGGAGAAAAATATTCAGCCTGTTCCTCCCTATAACTATGTGGATGTACCCATCTACGATTACCTGGAAGAGCTGGCCGCACGGGGCGAAAACATCAGGGACTACCGAAATATCTGGTTTTACTATTAGAAATCACTGTTGTCCGGTATAATATTAAAATTTAAGATTGATGAAGACAGACCTCTCACTACGTTCGAGGTGACAGGTATTTAGATTCGCTGGTTAATTTTTATATCCGGGCTACTTAAGATCAAACAACTCCTTAATGGTTTCTACCACACCATTGTGATTGTTGTCGAAACGGGTAACAAAACGTGATATTTCAATAATTTTGGGATGGGCATTTTTCATGGCATAGCTGTGGTATCCCACCCCCATCATATCCAAATCATTAAGATAGTCGCCAAAAATAAGAGTCTCGTCAGGTGAAATCCCGAACCTTTCCTGAATCCTTTCAATGGCTGTCCCTTTGCTTGCCGTTTTGTGGGTTATGTCCAGCCAAACATCTCCGGCAACAGCAATCTTGAAATCATCTTCATACGATTTGAAATGTGGGTAGGCATTAAACTCTGCATTCTTGTGATCCCACAGGGTAACTTTCAGTACCGTATCTTCTATTTTTGTTAAATCATCCACCACCTCAAGTCTTCGGTAATATTTGGAAGCATCTTTGATAAAAGGTTCATGACGGCTTTCCACATATGCTGAATTCTTACCACAAAGAATCAAATCTGTATCGGGCACTCCCCTGCCCTTTTCAATGAAATGACGGGCGTTTTCAAGGGGTAGTTTGTTGACCAGAAGTTCTTCTCCTTTGTATTTTACAAATGTGCCGTTTTCAGCCAGAAATACAATTTCATCTTTGATTCGGTCAAATTGTTCCAACAGATTATAATACTGTCTTCCGCTGGCAGCCATAAACAACACCCCCTGAGCGGTTAATCGCTGATGAACCTCCCAGTAAGAGGGATGTATTTGTTTATTATCGTCCAGTAAGGTGCCATCCATATCAGTGGCTATCAGTCTAATCATAGTAGATTTAAGTTATAATTCATGATTCTCAGTTTATTCTGTTTAGATTAAATTTCGCCACCACCTACCCTCACCCCGTTGAACCCTAACTACCTGTCTCCCAAAATGCAATGAGAGGTCTGACTTCAGGAAATTTGAATCTGTAAATTTAACCAGACATTATTATTTTGAATTCTCAAAGGCGCAAAGGTAAGGCTTTGAGAACAGACATCCTGTTAAGAATTGGTTAAACCGATAAAGGAAAGAGGTTATCTGCAGAACCTGCCAATATAAAAGCAAACCCGAAAGCTGCTGCAGATACTTTCCGGTAGTATTGCAAAGCGGGTTGCTGGTAGAATCTTTGGAACAGAATGATGAAACCCTGTATTCAATGTTATATTTTTAACATATTTCCGCAATTATGAAAAATATTTCACAACAAGAGCTTTAGATATTGTCAAAATTTACGTATGTTTGTTGTAGGAAAAATACTAACGATAAACTATAAAACCCCGAAATTTATGAGTGCAAAAATTGGTATCAGGCATGAAGACAAATATACTGCAGAACGTCGCACCCCCCTTACCCCTGCCCATGCAGAAAAACTCATAAAAGAACATGACCTTGATTTGGTGATACAAAGCTCTTCCAGACGAATATTCAAAGATGAAGAATATAAAGCAGTCGGTGCCCGAATTGCCGAAAAACTTGACGACTGCCCCATCATCATGGGTGTAAAAGAGATGCCCGACAACTTTTTTGAGGAAAACAAAACCTACATTTTCTTCTCCCATGTGATAAAAGGCCAACCCTACAACATGCCAATGCTTCGCAAAATGATGGATCTGAAGTGCAATCTTATTGATTATGAAAAAGTAGAAGATGAAAACAAGAAACGACTGATATTTTTTGGAAGGTATGCCGGATTGGCAGGAATGATCAATTCACTGTGGAGTTTGGGACAAAGACTCAAAGAACAAGGTTCCGGCAACAATCCATTTCTCAGCATTAAACAATCATGTGAGTACAACTCGGTAGCCGAAGCAAAAGAGGTAATTGCAGAAGTTGGAAAAAAACTGCAGGCCGATGGCATTCCCGTTGAACTACACCCTTTAACCATTGGTTTTACAGGTTACGGTAATGTATCAAGGGGTGCACAGGAAATTGCAGATTTACTGCCTGTGGAAGAAATTGCTCCTGAAGAACTATCCGGGTTGCACGAAAGAAAAGACTTGCCTGGCAATTTGATTTACAAAGTAGTTTTCAAGGAAAAACACATCAGCAAACCCATTGACAAAGCGCAAAGTTTCGATCTTCAGGATTATTACCATCATCCCGAAAAGTATGAAAATAATTTTGAGCAATACATACCCCATCTCACCATTTTGATGAATTGCATGTACTGGGATGTTCGCTATCCAAGAATATTTACCAAAGCATTTGCCCAAAAGCTTTACATGAAGGGCGAACCCAAAATCAAGGTCATAGGAGATGTAACCTGCGACCCCGACGGCTCTATAGAGTTTACCCACAAAGGCACCGAAATAGAAGATCCTGTGTTTGTTTATAATCCAGGGCAAGACCAGCACAAGATGGGGTTTAAGGGGGATGGAATCCTGGTGATGGCAGTAGATATCCTTCCCAGCGAACTGCCAAGAGATTCATCCGAAGCTTTTGGTGATGCATTGATAAACTTTATCAAACCTATTGCTGATGCAGATTTTGAAGATAATTTCGATACGCTGCAGCTTCCCTTTCCCATCAAAAAAGCAATGATTTTGCACAAAGGGAAACTAACTCCTGATTATGAATATATAAGTGAATATTTGAGTGAATAAAAATGTCTTAAATCCAAACACAAAAGTTATGAATCAAAACACGAAAAAAATACTGATACTGGGTGCAGGCATGGTTGTAAGGCCTATTGTATCCTACCTTCTTGAAAAAAACTACCATGTAACTGTAGCATCACGCACCCAAAGCAAGGCGGAGGCCATGACAGCAAAACACAAAAATGGCACAGCCATTGGCTGGACGGTAGATCAACAGGATAAGCTTGATCAGCTTATCCTTGAGCACGACATTACGGTAAGTCTTCTTCCGTGGGTGCACCACATAATGGTAGCTAAAAAATGTATAGAACACAAAAAGAACCTTGTCACCACTTCTTATGTAAAACCGGAAATGCAGGCCTTGCATGAGAAAGCCATCGATGCTGGCATTATCATTCTCAATGAACTGGGCCTGGATCCGGGCATCGATCACATGAGTGCCATGCGCATCATTGACCAGGTGCATGCCAAAGGAGGAAAAATTGAAGAGTTTTACAGCCTCTGCGGAGCTTTGCCGGCACCTGAAGCAGCCGACAATCCTTTCAAATACAAGTTCTCATGGAGCCCCAAAGGTGTTGTTATGGCAAGCAACAATGATGGAAAATACCTGCGCCACGGAGAAATGGTGGAAGTCCTCACCGAAAACCTATTTAAAAATCCCCTCTCGGTTACCTTTCCTGAAGTGGGAAAACTGGAAATATATCCCAACCGCGACAGCATTCCTTACATAGATATTTATGGCATTAAAGGTACCCAAACCATGATGCGCGGAACCTTTCGCCATCCGGGCTGGTGCGAAAGTATTGACGCAATGAAAACACTGAAGCTTCTCACCACTGACACGTACGATTTTACCGGAAAATCCTATGAGGATATGCTCTGCATGCTCATTGGGGAAACCAATAGCGTAAATATTAAAGAAAAAACTGCTGCTTTTCTCGGCATACCTGCAGATGCGCACGCCATGAAAGCTCTCCAATGGCTGGGACTTTTTGACAACAAACCCATGAACCGGCAAAAGGATACACCGTTTGAAATCACCTCTGATTTGATGATTGAAAAAATGGAGTTGGGTTGTGAGGAGCGCGATATGGTTGCCATGCAACACGTTTTCCTGGCATCCTACCCCAATGGGAAAAAGGAAGTCATTAAATCCTCCATGCTGGATTTCGGAACTCCTGCAACCCATACGGCTGTGGCACGCACGGTTGCCTTGCCGGCTGCAGTCGGAGTAGAAATGATACTCAGTGGTGACATTAAGGAAAAAGGAGTCCATATTCCGGTGATACCGGGGATTTACAACCCCATACTGGACAAACTGGAAGAGATGGATATTAAGATGGTAGAAGAATTTGGTTTGCCGGAATCTGACATTGTCAGGTAACAGTTTCACGAGTGAGAGGAAATCTGCTATAAAGCTCTTCTTCCACCAGCAACTTTAATTGCATTACAGCCTCATAAATATCCAGGAATGAATTATACAAGGGAGCAATACCCAGGCGGATATTATCAGGCTCCCGGAAATCAGGGATGATAACCCTATCTCCTGTTTGGGGATCAATGAGTGCTTTACAGATACGATAAGCCTCAGCATGCCTGATAGAAATGTGCGAACCTCTGCGAGTCTCATCACCGGGAGAAGCAAGGCTGAACCCCAGGGGTGACAGGTATTCTTCTACCAGCGAAATAAGATAGCGGGTCTGCAAAACACTTTTATTCCGCAGGTTGTTAATGCCTGCCTCGGTCATAATTTCGAGGGCCGGTTCAAGAGCAGACAATGACAGCAATGGAGGTGTGCCGGCAAGAAACCGGTTTATACCAACTGCAGGCTGGTAATCCAGGTTAAATTCAAATGGATTGCTTTGCCCAAACCAACCCTGAACGGGAGATTGAAGCTTTTGCTGTAAATCTTTCCGGACGTATAAAAACGCCGGTGCTCCCGGACCACCATTGAGATACTTGTAGGTACAACCAATTGCCAGATCGGCATTGCTGTCATTGAGATACACCGGAACCGAACCAACGGCATGGCTCAAATCCCACAACACCATAGCACCTTTTTTATGGGCGAGACGGGTTACTGCTTTCATATCATACATGAAAGCACTTTTGAAAACCACATGTGACAGGGTAAGCAAGGCAGAATCATCCGAGAGTTGTTTTTCCAGTTCCTCCATACTCACGGTCATCTCATCAGCAGAGCTCGCCAGCCGCAACTGATGCTTATTCCCCAAAAGCTCCACAAGTCCCTGCAGAACGTAAATATCGGAAGGAAAATTGAGTTGATCGCTCACAATTCCTTTGCGTCCCTGTTGATGCTGCAGTGCGGCATAAGCCAGCTTGAACAAGTTAACCGACGTACTATCGGCAATCATCACCTCCTCAGGCTGTGCCCCTATGAGCGGCGCCAGTTTTGCAGCCAGTTGCGCCGACCGTTCGTACCACCCGGTATTCCAGCTGCGAATCAGTCCCTTGCCCCATTCTTCTTTTACCACTCTATCCATGTGGTGAGGTGTCTCGCAGGGAAGCATCCCCAGGGAGTTTCCATCAAGGTAAATTAAATCGGAGTCTGATTTGATGAACCTGGATTTGAAATGTTTCAAAGGGTCCTTTTCGTCCTGCCGAATGGCATATTCTTTTGTGTATGGTGTCATAATGAGGATAATTCCGTATTGTATTTCGTGTAATTATTGCTTATTAAGGTTACTGCCGGTATTCCGATACGTTGAAAAAGATGCAAAAAACTTCATCTTTATTCACTTTTCTGGTTGGTTTTATTTAGTATCCTGAAGGCCAGCGGAAGCAAATCTTTTACCCAGTACCGGTACATCAATCCTGAGGGGTGCAATCCATCAACTGCAAGCAGCTCAGGGTTTAATGCGGCTTCGCGTGATATCGTGGTCACATCTAACCACAATACACCTGCCCTTTCAGATTCTTCCCGGTTGATGGCATTATAGGCATCTGTCTCACTTGCGATCTTTTCCCTGTCCCGACCTTCGGCAAAGGGAGTAACTCCCCAATCGGGGATGGAAAGTACAATCAAACGATCCTTCCGACCTCCGGCAAAATCGATGGCTCGCTCCAATAGTGCAACAAATTCGGGCCGGTAACTTTCGGGAGTCCTTCCCCGGTATTGGTTATTCACGCCAATCAAAAGTGTTACAAGTTCCCAGGGTTTGGAGAGTTCGGCTTTGTCAATAGCTTCCGATAATTCATCCGTTGTCCAGCCTGTGCGGGCAATGACCTGTATTTCTGAAAGGTGAATGTCAAATCCCTTCAGGCTTTCGATCAGCAGAACCGGATAGCGTTCTTCTTCACCTACTCCTTCACCAATGGTGTACGAGTCACCAAGAGCAAGATACTTCAGTGTTTTTTCATCAGTTTGTTTATCCATGGCATCATATGTACTTCCGGTTTTTAATATCAAAAGAAACAGCAAGGTAAGAAAAACAGGGTGCATCTGTTTAAAGTTTTAATTGCAAAAATTTACAAGCATAAGATTGGGAAGCCTTTTTATACAAAGCATCTGTCTGCTTTCTCAATCATAAGTCAAATATAATCATAATTGGAAGCAAAAAAATATGTCGTGCCTGTAAAACCATTATAAGGTTTTCAAAAGGAAAAAGGAAAGCATCAGTCCAATCCAGATTCATAAAACCTAACCGAATTTAAAATAATTTAACTCTCAAAAACAAAAAAAATCAAACAATTGATTTGTTTTATTTTTTATATAAGTGACATGAAGTCAAATCTTAACGAACATCGCTTATGAATTTTTATTTACATAATTATTTATGGGGAAGCCTTATCCTGCCCCAATCCTATTAAAGAAATAATATAAGATGCAAAGTCAAAAAGTCAAACGCAAAAAAAATCATAACCTTATGAAAACACAAAAAAGAATACAAATCAACCGTTTTCAAATGAGAACCCTTATTTTGTCAGTTCTATTTATGACATTTACCCTTGTGCCGTCATGGTCACAGCCATCGGTTTCAGAGACTGTGATTGCAGCAGAAATAGAAAGTGAAGAAGCCCGGTTCAGGATTGTGCAGGTATTGGAAAACCTTGAACATCCCTGGGCTGTGGGTTGGTTGCCCGACGGGCGGATGATGGTAAATGAGAGACCCGGACGCATGTATCTCATTGATGGCAACAATGTGCAAAAATTAGACAACCTACCCCCGATTCATTACCAGGAAGATCAGCGCACCGCTCCCCAGGGAGGCAGCCAGGCAGGTTTGCTTGATCTGGTTGTGCATCCCGATTATGAAAACAATGGTTGGATTTATTTTACTTACTCCAGCCCCGGAGATCCTGATGGTGTGTCTGGTAATGTTGCTACCGGTACTGCCCTGGCAAGGGCACGGCTCAATGAAAATGCCAGCGATCTCACCGACCTCTCGGTGCTGTATACCATGATGCCACGCACCCAACCCGGCAGGCATTATGGTTCGCGGATTGTTTTTCCCGGAGATGGAACAGTAATATTTTCCATTGGTGATCGTGGACTTCGCTACCCCTCTCAAGACCTTACCAATCCTGCCGGCTCTATGATAAGACTTGGTGAAAACGGAGGTGTTCCGTCAGACAATCCGTTTGTAGGTATTGTTCCGGGCAATCTCCGGCCAGAAATATATTCTTTTGGACATCGCAACAACCAGGGTATTGCTATTAACCCGGCCAATGGAGATATCTGGACCACCGAGCATGGCCCCAGTGGTGGTGATGTGCTGTATAAGATTCAAAAAGGAGGAAACTACGGATGGCCACAGGTAGCCTATGGACGGGAATACACAACAGGTGAACATATTGGCCTGGGACGGGAAGCTCCCGGAGTAATCCCGGCTGTACATATCTGGGAGGAATCTATGGCTCCCTCAGGACTTACATTTTACGATGCAGAGCCCTTTGCGGGCTGGAAAGGAAATCTCTTTGCAGGTTCATTGCTCAAAGAAGAAGTTTACCGACTGGTAATTGAGAACGGTGCTGTAACCCATAAAGAAACACTGATTTCTGAAAAGATCGGCCGGATACGCGATGTTCGCCAGGGGCCTGATGGCTATATTTATATTGCTACAGATGAAGGCAACGGAGGAATATACCGGCTGGAGCCCCTGAACTAAAGGTTCATTGTATTCAGCCTTTGATAACCTTTTTCCTGTTTAACCATTTCATGGCAAGACCATAAATAAGTCCTCCCAGTGAGCTTGATATAAGGCCTGCAAGGATACTCTTCAGGGTAAGTTCCTCTCCCATCACCAAAGGGTACACAACAAACATCAACACAAACAGGATGATTGCAAAAGTAATGCCCTGAGCTAACCAGCCTGACCCTTCAAAAGGGTTGGGCTTTTTGTTTTTGGGTCCGTATGCCTGGGAATGGTCATGCATTGTTTTCATACCTCCGGGTATATTGATTAGAGGGTCAAAAATACAAATATTATTATAACACATTCATTGTGGTTAGCTAAAAAAATATGGCAGGATTATACGACGACCCACCCCGGGCCATTGAACTGATAATGTGACAGTAAAAACGGAAAAGTTATAACCTTTTGACTGATACGTCGTATAAACCATAGAATAATGTAGAAAAAAGGCAGATTTAATACATTAAGAAATACGATTGCAGTAGATTTTCAGACCAGTCTTCCCGGCGAAAAGGAGGGATTGTTCAAATAATTAAATCTTGTAGAGCTATGAAGAATTGGGATGCGTTCATTATTGTTTCAACCTCCATTATTGCCTTAACCCTTTTTGCCAGTGGAAGGGTTGAAATGTATAACATGCTGGATAACCTGACAGTTCAGTGCACTTTCGTTGCCATGTTAAAAACGGTAGCAATAGTGATTTCGGGTAGTCTTATCATCGCATCAATGGTTGTAATACTGCTGTTAGATATAGTAACGTCAGTAATCATGCGCATGGAATTTCCGATACTTCATTACTTATACCACAATTACTATATCGGAATAGTTCGCGAATGGTACTGGGATGCAAATACCGGCAGCCACATTCTGATGGCGTGTATCATACTTTTTGGAATCGGGTTGATCAATACTTACCTTGGCCCGGTGTACCGCAAAAAGACATTTATCTACCACAAGAACAAGGAATCCAATTATTATTCACATTGAACCCATAGATAGCATACAAGTATCTATCTACCCCTTTTAAATTTCTATCCCGAATTTTTTAATTTTCTGATACAGCGCATTCCTGCTGATTCCCAGTCCTGCTGCGACCCTGGTCATATTGCGGTTGTAAACTTGTATGGCGTTAACAATCGCCAGCTTCTCCATCTCTCCTAAGGATATAACTTCGTTGTTTTCGTCTGGACTGCTTTGTGGAGTCCCATCCTTTTCTGCAGGAGTGTTTTCAGGTATCTCTGATTTTTGTTTTCTGAAAATCCCCGGATTCATGATTTGATCAGCCCACTCCAGTTTGCCATCAAGGTTTACATACTTTTCAATAAAGTTTTCAAGCTCCCTTACATTGCCGGGCCAGTCGTAATACACCAGCTTTTTAAAAAGTATATTGTCCATATCGGGAAGTTGTTTTCTCAGCTTAACAGACTTAAGGTTGAGGAAAAAGCTGATAAGCATGGGAATGTCTTCTCTTCTGTTTTTCAACGGTGGGATGTATACGGGGATAACACTTAGTCTGTAAAAAAGGTCTTGCCTGAACTTCCCTTCATTAACCTGTTCCAGCAGGTTACGGTTGGTGGCAGCAATGATCCTTACATCTACCGGAACTACTTTGTCTCCCCCTACCCTTGTGATGGTTCTTTCCTGTAAGGCCCGCAGCAATTTCACCTGCATGTCCAATGGCATCTCACCAATCTCATCCAGGAAGAGCGTACCACCGTTGGCCAGCTCAAATTTCCCGGGTTTGCCCCCTTTTTTGGCACTGGTAAATGCCCCTTCTGAATAGCCAAACAATTCACTTTCTATAAGAGCCTCAGGGATGGCTCCACAGTTAAGGGCAACAAATCCCCCATCCTTCCTTGAACTGAAATTGTGGATGGATTGTGCCAGTACCTCTTTTCCGGTACCACTTTCGCCCTGGATAAGGACAGTACTGGGGCTTTCGGATATGTTTTTACAGTATTCAATGATTCGCTTCATCTCATCGCTTTCTCCTATGAGATCTTCAAAATTATAGCGAGCCTGCATACCCGTATACTTGTTGACCATTTTGTAGACGCGCTTCATATCCCTCAGCGTAACCACAGAACCACTTATAGTACCATCGCCATCGGTAAGCGGATATACGTTCATGTTGAAGCTGTCGCGGGCTCCGAACCGGCTAACATGGACCTCCTCATCCATGATTATCTCATTCTTCTTTATCAGAGACAAATAGCCTGGCCATGCAGTGATAAAATCACTCAGATGGCTGTTTTCAATACGATCTACAGGCGTTTTAAGAAGGGAAGAGGCCAGGTTGTTGGCCCTTCGTACTTTGCCCTGCACATCAGTGGCCAGCACCCCAAATTCGAGTGTATTCAGAATCTGCGATACAAAGTGGTAGGCCTCCTTCTGCCGCATTTCGGAGAAGGAACTTTTAAGCTTAGATTCTATGGCCTTGGCCGAGGCTACTACCAGGCCCAGAATGTGAGGATACACTTTATCAAGGTGCCCGCTGATATTGATGCATCCGATGGTGTTCTTTTTTTCATCATGAATGGGTGCAGCAGAACAACTCCAGTTATGAAAAGCTTTTACATAGTGCTCATGCCCGGTAACCTGTACAGGGATATTCTCATCGAGAGCAATACTAATGGCATTGGAGCCAATGCTCTCCTCGCTCATAAAAGCCCCTTTCACAAGGCCATAGGGTCTGGTTTCAACCAGTAGTTTTTCATCACCAGCCAGCTCCAGGATGCACCCCTGCTCCTCGGTAAGCAGCACGATGAATCCGCTTTTGGCAACAAATTCATTGAGCAGCTGCACAAACGGACTTGCCACCTCCAATAGCCGGTGGTTTCTTTTTAACTTATTCTGCAAATCATTCCCATGGAGCACAATTCTGGGCTGCACCCTTTCTCTTTCTACACCAAACTCAAGGCTCCTTTTGTGGGAAGCCCTGATTTTGTTGCGCAGAGAGGTTTGATCATCCAGCGTAATCATAGAGTTCAGGCAATGAGTTTTCTGTATTTGATACGCCTGGGACCGGTATCACCATGTCTTTTTTTGCGGTTTTCTTCGTACTCTGAGTAGGAACCTTCAAAAAACACCACCTCAGAATTGCCTTCAAAGGCAATGATATGGGTAGCAATCCGGTCGAGGAACCAGCGGTCGTGGGTGATGATTACGGCACATCCGGCAAAGCTCTCCAAACCTTCTTCCAGTGCCCTGAGGGTGTTGACATCAATATCGTTGGTGGGCTCATCGAGCAACAGCACATTGGCTTCACTTTTCAGTGTCAGTGCCAGATGCAGTCGGTTACGCTCACCTCCCGACAAAATACCACATTTTTTTCCCTGATCAGCACCGCTGAAATTGAAGCGCGACACATAGGCCCGGCTGTTGAGCTGGCGTCCGCTCAGATTGATAAGCTCATTACCTTCTGAAATTACCTCCCAGACAGACTTTTCCGGATCAATATCCGCATGCGCCTGATCTACATACCCCAACTGCACGGTATCTCCAATGGAGAAGTTTCCCTGGTCTGGCTCCTCCTGCCCCATCATCATGCGGAACAAGGTAGTCTTTCCCGCTCCGTTGGGGCCAACAATACCCACAATACCGGCCGGAGGCAAAGCAAAGGAGAAGTTTTCGAAAAGAATTTTTTCGCCAAAAGCTTTGGAGATGCTTTCCGCTTCCAACACCTTGGAACCCAGCCTGGGGCCATTGGGAATAAATATTTCCAGCCGTTCTTCTTTTTGTTTTACATCTTCATTGAGCAGCTTGTCGTAAGCTCCCAGCCTTGCTTTGGCTTTGGCCTGGCGGCCTTTGGGATTCATGCGCACCCATTCCAGCTCACGCTCCAGGGTTTTGCGGCGTTTGCTCTCGGTCTTTTCTTCCTGTGCCAGGCGTTTGGTTTTCTGTTCGAGCCAGCTGCTGTAGTTGCCCTTCCAGGGGATACCCTCTCCCCTGTCCAGTTCCAGTATCCAGCCTGCCACATTGTCGAGGAAATAACGGTCGTGTGTAATGGCAATTACAGTGCCCTTGTATTGCTTCAGGTGTACCTCGAGCCATTCTACCGACTCGGCATCCAG
>RECE01000085.1 GCA_007694165.1 Bacteroidota bacterium | reverse complement strand
TATTGTTGATACTGTTCCCCTTGAAAAGGACCCCTTCATAACGAAAGAGACCATTGTAATGAATCAGGTTGATTCATTGATTCTTTCTTTCAGATATAAGGAAAAATTACCACAACTTGACAGCCTTATTGATTCACTATTGCTGGCCCGTGATACCATCAGGGAAGTTTTTATAGATTCACTTTATCTTGAATCAAAAAGATTACAGATGCACCAGGTTTATATTGACAGCATTGTTCCTCCATTATTACCCCCGGGTAGCAGGAGAACTGTCAGGTTTTTACCCGATTCTGCCGGAATAGTTATTACCGAGCGCTTCAGGATGCTTATGGCAGATACTGATTCTCCGTTTTTTATTGTTCCCAATGAAAAGATGCCCGACTCCCTTAAATATGCGGTTCAGTCGCTTCTCGTTCATACCGAAGTCCGTGATTCTATTCTTTTATTTCTGAATGACATTGACGGGCAAAGAACTCCTTTCTGGCTTAGTACCGGAGAAAGTGACCAATACAGGTTCTGGGTGAAAAACCAGGCCAATGATTCTATTACTCTATGGGTGGGAAATCCCACCAAATATGATTTGTCTCTGGTTCTGGAGGATGATGTGAGTGTTGAGCGCAGGGAGAAAAAAACTGTGGATGATATACCCATTACCACACTAAGGCCGGTAAGATCACTTGCTGCAATTAAGCCCCTTGAAGAAATTCCGGTTTACTGGAGTTATGGACTTGGAAGTTCTTTCACCATGAATCAAACATATTTTTCCAACTGGTCAAGGGGTGGTGAAAGTTCAATCGCCGGCCTGCTGGATATCCGCGGTAGTGCAGAATACACCAATAAGGAACTTAAAAGTAAATGGACAAGTAGTGGCCGATTAAGGTATGGTGCCATCATTACAGAAGCACAAGGATTCAGGTCAAATACCGACGAGATTGAAATTAACTCTCAGTACAACAGGGTTTTACGAGAAAAAATTGATTTCAGTTCGGTTTTTTACGGCAAAACACAGGTTGCCAAAGGTTATAATTACCCTAATGACTCTGTGGTTGTATCCAAATTTCTTAATCCCGGTACATTCACCATTGGTGTGGGGGTTGAATGGAAGCCCATACCAAAAACCAGTCTCAACTTCTCACCCCTGTCATACAGAAATACATTTGTGCTTGATACGGCCAATATTAATCAGGGAGCGTTTGGTATTGACAATGATCTGCGAGCCAGGCAGGAGATGGGTGGTCAGCTTGTAATCAGAAACAGCGTTACAATTCTCGATGGTCTGAATATAAATAATGTGATCCGTTTATTCTCAGGCTATCTTGATAAGCCCAAGAACATAGATGTAGACTGGGAAATGAGTCTTGATAAGCAAATCAACTGGTACTCGATGATAAGGGTCAATTTTCATATTATTTATGATGATGACATCCGCTTTCCTGTGCTGGATAGTGCTGGTGAGCCGGTACTATTGCCCGATGGAAGTCAAAGGAAGGTACCCCGGGCGCAGCTGAAGCAATTCCTGGGTTTAACCCTGGCTTTCAGGATTTAGAAAAAAATTATGGATTGATGTGCCCTTGCATCGTTCTGACTTTGTCATTGATTCCCAGGGCCTTGTACAACTCATAAAGCCTGATTATGACAGCCTGATCTTCAGGCTCTTTTTCATACGCTTTATTAAGCCACTTTGCAGCAGACTCAAAAGCTGCCTCTGATCTTGCTCTCTCTTCCTGTACCATGCGGCTGCTGATAATCAATCTGGTGTTTTCTTCAATTTCCACACCCATGTTGTAATAGCTGGTTGCTATATTTACATAGGTCATTAACTCGTCAGGTGCCAGTTCTGCCGCCTTTTTGTAAAGCTCAACAGCCCTGGAGTATTTCTTTTCTTTTTGATAGATCAAGCCCTGGGTGAAAGGGTAAATATATTCTTCGGGATTCTCATGGGATGCTTTTTCAAGGATTTCATGCGCTCTTTCAGTTTCGCCTTGTTCGTACAAAAGGTCTGCGAGTAAAAGGATAAGTTCCTTATTGTCATCGTATTTTTCAATACCTTCTTTCAATGCCCTCTCAGCAGCAAGGGTATCTCCTTTTTCAAGATGTGCCGCAAACAATAGATGCGAAACATTGGTTGAGTAACTTTTCTCATTTAATCTGCTGAAATATTTCACGGCTTTTTCCATATTCTTGCTTTCATAAGCTGCAAGAGCAGTGTTGTAGATCAGATCTTTTTCGGTTTTGACGGCCAGAATCGGGCTTTCTGTTATGAGCAATGCCTGTTCGAATGCCCGAAATGCCTTGTCATATTTTTTCCCCTTAAAATGTTCTTCACCCATCTTTTGAAATTCATTGGCCAGAAGGACATACCGTGGTGCCATTTGTCTGTCAAAACGACCCTTGGTATCCAGTTCACGTGCCTTCTCGTAGGATTCAATGGCAACATAAAGCTGGTCGGGATAGAGTTCAAATTTTTTCCTGTCATTTCTTCTTTTTCCTTCAGTCCATGCAGTCTGTGCCAGCAAACCCCTTGCATACCACGTCCTTGCCCATTCGGCTGAAAGATCATCTTCAATCATCTCCTCAACAATTTCTTTTGCATCTTCAAATTCTGAAGTTTCAATAAGGTGAAATACAGCAATAAATTTCCCTCTTTGTAAGGGTGTAAGTGTTGAACATCCCAAAAAAATAAAAATGAAAATGAAAAAAAATATTCTATTCATATAAAATGCTTTTTTAGTTTCCGGTATCCTTAACCCGGTCAGTGGTTTTATAGTAAATCAATTATTATTTTTTGCCAGGTTAATTGCAACCCTTAAAGAAACGTAAGTATTTTTATTGCATTGTACCGGAAGTAAACAAAATAGGTTGCAAAGATACAAAGAAAGGCTGAAAATTATTCCGGCTCACTTCAGATACTTCTTAGTTATTCTTTGGTATGAAGAGGCAATTGAAACAAAAGCAAAATGCCTATATTTGAAATTTATTGCCAGGTTGCCTGGGATTTAGTTTCCTTTAAATAACGAGTAATTTAACCCAAAAAACACAAATATGTCATTGGTCATTTTCAGTAATGTACACAAAATACAACCATGGATTGATGCGCTTAAAGATGCCGGTCCGGATGTGGAAGTCATATCTTATGAACAAATACAGGACAGAGAAAAGGTGCAGTTTGCACTTGCCTGGAATCATCCCAAAGGAATCTTTAAGAATTACCCGAATCTGAAATGTATTTCATCAATGGGAGCAGGTGTTGATCATATTATGAATGATCCGGATATTCCCGGGCAAACTAAAATAGTGCGGATTATCGATCCTTTATTGTCGCAGGATCTGGCAGAATTTGCCCTGTCACTGATCATGAGCCATATGCGGGGACTGGGCAAGTATTTCCATCTCCAGAACAAGAAAGTCTGGAAAAAGAGCATGTATAAGAGAATAGCGGATCTAAAGGTTGGCATTATGGGCACCGGTGCTATAGGTAACCATGTAGCTTTATTTTTGCAATCCTGCGGTTTTTCGGTAGCGGGCTGGGGTAAAAATCCAGGTAAGCACACTGAATACAGAAGATTTCATGGTTATGATCAACTGGATGAGTTCCTGTGCAATATAAATATTTTGATATGCCTGCTTCCGCTCACGCCTGAAACCGAAGGTATTCTGGATAAACATACACTGCAGAAACTCCCGCAGGGAGCCTATGTGATCAACCTGGGACGTGGACTGCATATTATTGATCAGGATCTGATTGAAATGATTGACAAAGGCCATCTGGCAGGTGCAGGTCTCGATGTATTTGAGCATGAGCCCCTTCCGGCAGAACACCCTTTCTGGAGCCATCCCGGAATTCAAATTACACCCCATGTGGCAAGCCTGACCACACCGGCATCTGTGGCCCCGCAGATCATTGAAAATTACCGAAGGGCAGTAAATGATCAAGACCTGCTGAACCTTGTTAACAGAGACCAGGGGTATTAAAGGTTTTTTTATCTTTGGACATGAGTATTCACCCTCCTTTGGGAGACCTTTTAAAAACCGCCATCAATTCAAACTTATATGTTACAGCTCAATGGTATTTTTCCACCTCTGCCCACCTCATTCAATAAAGATGAATCATTGTCGGAAAAGCACATCCGGAATAATATTGAATTTCTCAACCAATACAGTTTATCGGGCTATCTGATCCTGGGGTCCAATGGTGAGCTGGTAATGCTAAGCCATGAAGAGAAGATCAGAACCCTTCATGCAGCCCGTGAGGCTATACCAAAGGACAAGCTTATGATTGCAGGAACCGGATGCGAGTCAACCCGCGAAACCATTATTTTAAGTAAGGATGCGGCTATTGCCGGTGCCGATACAGTAATGGTGCTGAATCCTTCCTATTACAAAGGACAAATGTCGCAAACCGCTCTTGTGGTCCATTATCATGCTGTTGCCGAGGCATCTGATGTTCCGGTTATTATTTATAATATGCCTGCCAATACAGGATTGGACATGACTGCTGCCGATATTATAGCTATTTCTGATCATCCCAATATAATTGGACTGAAAGATTCCGGTGGAAACGTTGCAAAGATGGCCGATGTTATATTTAAAGCGAAAAAGGGATTTCAGGTTCTGGCCGGGTCAGCGGGCTTTTTGCTTCCTGCACTTAGTATAGGCGCTGTGGGTGGTATTCTTGCTTTAGCCAATATTGCACCGCAGCATTGTCTGGATATTTACCAGGCTTTTTCTGATGGCGATTTTAACAGGGCACGCAACCTGCAGCAGGAGATCATCTCACTAAATGCTGCCGTAACCCGCAACTGGGGCGTACCTGCACTAAAATCGGCAATGGATCACATGGGCATGTATGGCGGTCCTTGCCGGAAACCATTACAGCCCATATCTGAAGATGTAAAGAAAAAACTATTACAATTACTTTAAAAAATATTTTGATACGACTATGAAAGGCAGAAAATTGTTAATGATCCCCGGCCCAATTGAATTTGAACCCGAAGTTTTACAGGCACTGGGTGCTCCCACAACCAGTCACACAGCAACGGATTTTATTGCATCTTTCGGCAACAGCCTCCGCATGATGAAAAAGGTTTGGGAATGCCCCGACGGACAAGCTTTCATCATGGCAGGATCAGGTACGCTGGCCATGGATATGGCAGGGTCCAATCTGATTGAGCCAGGGGATAAGGCACTGGTCATTTCTACCGGTTACTTCGGTGAAAGATATGCGGAGTTGCTCAAACGCTATGGTGCAAATGTTAGCATTTTGCGATCTGAATCCGGCGAAACAGTTCCTGTATCAGTGATTGAAAACGCACTTAAAAATGATAATTTCAAATTGTTGACATTTACGCACGTGGATACATCCACAGCGGTAAGGGTAGACCCGAAACCCATAGGAGAACTGGGCCGAAAATATGATGTCCTGACTGTTCTTGATGGTGTATGTTCTGTTGCAGGGGAGGAAATGCGACAGGCTGAATGGGGTATTGATATTGCACTTACTGCTTCTCAAAAAGCCATTGGTGTGCCACCCGGACTGGCATTGCTTGTAGCATCCCCAAGGGCTATGGAAGCCTGGAAAAACAGGAAAACCCCGGTGGGCAATTATTATTGCGACTGGACCAACTGGTTGCCCATCATGCAGGCTTATGAAGAAGGACGTCCTTCCTATTTCGGGACACCCCCGGTAAACCTGATCGTGGCCCTGGAAGTATCTCTGAAAATGATACTTGAGGAAGGTATGGAAGCCAGAGTAGCCAGACATAAAACCCTTGCAACCGGATTCCGCAAAAAAATAACAGATATGGGATTTCAATTGCTGCCGGTTAATGAAAACTTTGCTGCAAATACATTGTCAGCGATATACTTCCCTGACGGGATCACCGGAAGCGATTTTATGGCATCCATGGCCAAATCAGATGTTATGATTGCACCAGGACTGCTTCCGGAATTAAAAAGTAAATATTTCAGGGTAGGGCATATGGGGTCGGTAAATCGGTCTGACATTGTAAGCACCCTTGCAGCTATTGAAAATGCAATCA
>RECE01000256.1 GCA_007694165.1 Bacteroidota bacterium | reverse complement strand
TCTCTGAACCCAGGGAGGAATACAAACCTCACGTTCCAAGAATCGTGAAGATGACCATACCCAAAGAGTTTATTGGTGCCATTATCGGACCCGGAGGGAAAGTTATCCAGGAAATGCAGAAAGAAAGCGGTGCAACTATCGTAATTGAAGAAGTGGGTGATTATGGTGTGATTGATATCGTATCAGAAAACAAGGAATCCATTGACTTTGTAATCAACCGAATCAAAGGCATCACAGCTATACCCGATATTGGTGAAGTTTACCAGGGCACAGTGAAAAGTGTAGTTCCCTTTGGATTGTTTGTTGAAATACTTCCCGGTAAAGAAGGTTTGCTCCATATCTCGGAAATTGAATGGAAAAGACTGGAAACCATCGAAGAAAGCAATATCAAGGTGGGTGACTCTATTGAGGTGAAGCTGCTGGATGTTGACAAGAAAACCGGCAAATTCAAACTCTCGCGCAAAGTACTTTTGCCCAGGGACAAACCCGTTGACAACGACAGAAAACGCGATAACAATCGCTAATAAAACATCAATTTATTTTATCTGACCCGCCAGAGTTTGCAAAAACCCTGGCGGGTTTTCTTTTAAAAAGCAAGCACAATTAAACCATCTATTGTAAAAAACTTACTAATTTTGGTTTTTATTTCTTAATAGCCGATATATATGCCACACCTCATAGCTCCATCATTACTGTCAGCCAACTTTCTGAATCTTGCATCTGATATTGAAATGGTCAATAACAGTTTTGCCGACTGGTTTCATGTAGATGTCATGGACGGACATTTCGTTCCTAATATCTCATTTGGGTTTTCTATCATTTCCCAGATAAAATCCATTGCACGAAAACCTCTTGATGTGCACCTGATGATCGCCAATCCTGACAATTATGTGGATGCATTTAAAAAAGCGGGTGCAGATAACCTCACAGTGCATTATGAAACCTGTACACACCTTCACCGGACTGTTCAATCTATAAAAGAAGCGGGTATGAAAGCTGGTGTTGTTATCAACCCGCACAACCCTGTGGAATTGCTAACGGATATTGTTGCTGATGTCGACCTTGTTCTTATCATGTCGGTTAATCCCGGCTTTGGAGGCCAGAAGTTTATCCAGTCATCCCTGAACCGAATCTCCCGTTTGAAAGATTTGCTCATCCAGAAAAACAGCAAAGCATTGATTGAAATAGATGGCGGAGTAGATACAACCAACGCTAAAACCCTGGTAGAGGCAGGTGTTGATGTGCTGGTGGCGGGTAGTGCTGTTTTTGGTGCTCAAAATCCCACGGCCACGATAAGAAAACTGAAAGAACTCAGCAACTAAGAACTTACCCTAAACAATTCGCATACAACAATAAACGCTGAAAAAACGTTTATACACCGTTGATAAAACCGATTATTTAATCTCAGCAATGAAGAAAACTGCTTCCCTGACGTCCATCATAATAATTCTTGCATTGACTTTCAATGCCTGCAACTGGTTTTCATCAGAAAACAGATGCGAAAAGCATCTTGACAGACGAACCATGGCAAATGTTCTTACAGATGTTTTTTTGCTGGAATCACAAATTTCCAATCAGCCAGGGGTAGCCGGAATCAGGGATTCTGTCGCCAATTACTATGCAGGAATATTCAATAAGCACGGGATAACCCGGGTAGAATTTGAAAAAGCCTTCGAATGCTACCTGCTCGATCAGGACAATATGGCCTGGGTAATGGATGAAGTGCTCAGCGCCATCAGCATTCAACAAAGCAAGCTTGACGAAAAAAGAGAGGAGTCTGAATAATCAGCTCCTCTCTTTGTTTTGGGGGCATTCAGGCATCAGGGTTTGTAAAACCTGGAAACGATATTCTCTTCATCAGCACCGTCATTGGTTTTGTAGGTAAGATTAATCTCACCATCTTTAAAAGTGCCTGAGCCCTGTATATCAATAGTTTCATCACAGATTTTCTGGCGTGGAATACTAATGGTGTTACCGGCAATAATAGCCCTTGCGCTCTCATTCATTCCCTGGTAGTTGAAGTTTTTGATCAATACCTCTGTTGAGTTTCCGGGGTTACGAACGATTTTAACATCATAGGGTCCAAAGGGTCCTTGCAGATCGCCGGTCTCAAAACATTTCCAGTCTCCAAGAAATTTTTCAACCGGATCTCCAAACAAACCATCCAGGTCATCATCCTCACAGGAAGTAAAGGATATCAAGCAAACCAGCAACAACAGCCCAGGTATTCTAATATATTTTCTCATGATCATCAGGGATTACAGTTTTCAAAAGGACTACCTAAAGTTAATGCACATTTGATAAAAGCTTCCTTTGCACTATGGCCTGTCTGCAAAAATATCAGGATTTAAAAATACAAAAAAAAGCAGTAATAAACGGGTGTCCAATTACTGCTTTTCAATAACAATATTCAAGCCAACTTAAAAAAGTTTATCCAGCAATGCATCATCGGCAACATTGGGCAGGGTAACCTTCAGCAAAGGCTCTGCCTCCATGGCTCTTTTGATGGCAAACACTGCTTCTTTGTTTCGCGCCCAGCTTCTGCGGGCAATGCCATTGTTCACATCCCAGAACAACATGGAACGCAATCTTCTGTCGGAGTCCTCAGACCCATCCAGCATCATTCCAAACCCGCCATTGATAACTTCACCCCAGCCCACACCACCGCCATTGTGAATGGATACCCAGGTGGCGCCACGGAAACTGTCGCCAATGACATTGTGAATGGCCATATCAGCTGTAAATTCTGACCCGTCGTATATATTGGAAGTTTCTCTGAAAGGAGAGTCTGTGCCAGAAACATCATGATGGTCGCGTCCGAGAATTACCGGCCCGGAGATTTTGCCCTCCCTGATGGCTTTGTTAAAAGCAGCTGCAATCCTTATGCGCCCTTCGGCATCTGCATAGAGAATACGGGCCTGGGAACCTACCACAAGTTTGTTTTCTTCTGCCTGCCTGATCCAAAGCAGGTTATCTCCCAATTGTTGTTTGATCTCTTCCGGAGCTTCTTTCATCATCTCTTCAATAACATCGCCGGCAATTTTATCTGTAATTCTTAAATCCCGGGGATCTGAAGTAGCACAAACCCAACGGAACGGCCCAAAGCCATAATCAAAACACATGGGTCCCATGATATCTTGTACATAAGAGGGGTATTTATACTTTCCGTCTTCCTTAAAAATATCAGCTCCTGCCCTGCCCGCTTCCAGCAAAAATGCATTGCCGTAATCCCAAAAGTACATGCCCCTGGCAGAAAGGGTATTGATTGCTTTTACATGTCGGCCAAGGGTTTCCTGTACGCTTTTCTTGAATGAATCCGGATCGCTGGCCATCATTTCATTGGCTTCTTCGTAGCTCATCCCTACCGGGTAATAGCCACCGGCCCAGGGATTATGCAGGGAAGTCTGGTCAGAACCCAGTTCCACATCCATTTCGTATTCCACAAAAGCTTCCCACAAATCAACAATATTTCCCTGGTAAGCAATGGAGACCGCTTCCTTTTTTTCTTTGGCTTCTTTTATTCTTGGAATGATTTTCTCCAGATCGTCATACACCTCATCAACCCAGCCCTGCGAATGTCTTACATGTGTTGCTTTGGGGTTGATCTCAGCCACTACGCATACCGCCCCTGCAATAACAGCTGCTTTGGGCTGCGCTCCCGACATACCTCCCAGGCCACTGGTAACGAATAACTTTCCGGCCAGTCCACTGCCTCCTTTGCTGAATTTTCTGCCAGCATTCAATACGGTAATAGTTGTGCCGTGCACAATGCCCTGAGGGCCGATATACATAAATGAACCTGCTGTCATCTGCCCATACTGGCTAACTCCCAGCGCATTAAATTTCTCCAGGTCATCAGGCTTGGAGTAGTTGGGAATCATCATTCCATTGGTAACCACCACCCTGGGTGCATCTTTATGAGAGGGAAACAAGCCCATGGGATGTCCGGAGTAAAGAACAAGGGTTTGCTCGTCTGTCATCTGAGCCAGGTACTGCATGCAAAGCAGGTACTGGGCCCAGTTTTGAAAAACAGCACCGTTTCCACCATAAGTTATCAACTCATGAGGGTGCTGTGCTACAGCATGGTCGAGATTGTTGCTGAGCATAAGCATGATGCCGGCTGCCTGTTTCGACCTGTGTGGAAAGTCTTCAAAATTCCGTGCATATATTTTATAATCAGGACGAAAACGATGCATGTAAATGCGGCCAAACTCCTTTAGCTCCCGGGCAAATTCACTGGCCAGCACCTCATGATGCTTCTCAGGGAAATAACGCAACGCATTTTTCAGTGCGAGTTTTTTCTCTTCCTTACTCAGGATATCCTTGCGCCGGGGGGCATGATTCAAATTATTGTCCCATTGCTTCGGCTCAGGAAGTTCATCAGGAATCCCCTGACGAATCAATCTTTGAAATTCATCTAACGTAATTTGTTTTTCCATTATTAATTGTTTCGGGTGATATACTTATAAACGGATATTATATTGCAAAAAGCTAACGGCTTCGTTGTCCTGTTGTCACCATCAATTATTTAACGGGCTCTCAGTTGCAACTATCCACTTCCTCCACATCAAAGGTTACAAAATCCCATGCAAAACCTTCCTTTTCGGTATCTTCCTGCTTCATGCCTTCCAGGGAAAACCTTAATCCAGCCAGCCCACCCCGACGGGTTTGCCCGGGTTTAAAACACAGTTGATTTTTTTCACTTTGGTAGACCAATATTCCTTTTTCATAAAACCCAACAATATAAGTCCAGTTTACTGCTGTCTCATTCTGATTGGTAACTCTCAGGTTCAACACAGCATCGCTGTCTTTCTTGAAAAAAGTAGCTCTTTGCCAGCGGTACATTACCATCATATTGTCTTCGGTTTCAAATTCGGTGTATCCTCTCTGGGCAGTAACGGTATAAGAAGAAAAAAGAAGCATCGCTATTATGGGCAATAAAAATGTATTTTTCATAAGGGTTGAGTTGATTTAGTTAATACTGATAATAAAAGAGATTTTTCAAATATGCTTTAATCCATGCTTCCAGTAATCCTCTATTTCATTGTCTGAGGCAAAAGGAAGTTGTATTAAATCATCGGCAAATTTACGATAAGATTGGCTATCTTCACAAACTTTCATTGCATGAAAATATTGTATTCCACCCGAAAAAACGCCGTTCATATAATACCACACTGCTTTCATCTGCCCCATCAGTTTTTTCTCGTTTTTTACCCGGTTTCCTATTCCCGAAAAAACCTCCTCCCCAAAAGCGGCTATTCGTTCCCGCTTTTCAGAATCTGTGAGATGGATCCCTTTTATCTGTGCGGGTAAAAAAGGATTGATAAGGGCTCCTCTTCCTACCATCCAGCTCTTTACTGAGGGAAACCGTGATTGCAACTCCCTGTAGCGGGTAGCATGAAAAATATCGCCGTTGTAGGTAACCGGGATCCTGCTCATCTCAAGGTACCTGGAAAATCCTTCGGGGTTTGTGTCTCCCTTGTATCGTTGCAAACCGATACGAGGATGAATGATAAGCTCGTGAATGGGATAGTCATTCAACACCTCCAGCACTTTCTCCAGTTCATCGGGGTTGCGATAACCCAAACGGGTTTTAATGGAGATTTTCAGGGGAATATGGGGCATTATGTTATCCAGCAGCAAACGGATGGTATCAGGGAAAGGCAATATACCACATCCTCTTTGCTTGTTGGCCAGCCGCGAAAACGGACAACCCATATTCCAGTTAATATGATCATATCCTTCCCCGGCAAGGGTAGCAGCTACTGCAAGCACCTCCTTGCTGTCAATGCTTACAAATTGCGGAATGGTTTCTACCGGATTGTCCTCAACAGGTATTACATCATCAAACAAAGAAAGGTTTACTTTCTCCGGATGTACACCCGAAATAAAGGGAGCAAAAGCCCTGTCGAGACCGGGAAAATGCCTGGCAAAAGCATTGCGGTATACTTTGGTGGTAATGCCCTGAAAAGGTGCAAGAGATATGTTGGGAGTCATAGCATTCTTTGCTTTAAGTTGAATTGTGAAAAGGTAGTTTTC
>RECE01000354.1 GCA_007694165.1 Bacteroidota bacterium | reverse complement strand
ATCGACAGTAAAAACCAACAATTTCAGGATTCGTTGCGTGAGACGGGATTAAATTTTACGTGCAATTATTCCTACATAAAAGGGGCTGTCTCATAAGTGGCTACTGGTCGTTGAGCCTGTCGAAACGACTACTGATTATTAGTCAGATACCCGCTTCGACAAGCTCAGCGTCCGGATAACAACCGGCTTTTGAGACAGCCCCTTTTTATTTGTGCTATAAGCAGTCCTTGTAGTATGCATATTGGTTTACATGAGCATCTGATGCTATTTACATCATCTGCTTATGAGCACCTGCCTGTGGATTATTTCATTTGCAGATACAACCCTCAGAAGATACATTCCCTGAGATAGATCTCTGACATGTAACCTGGCAGAACTCTCGTTAACTGCTCTCTCCAGCACTATTTTGCCTTCAGCATCTGTGAGTACAATTTGCTCAATGATACTCTCCGAACTAACATGCAGGTATTCTCTGGCTGGATTGGGATAAACCGTAACCTGGTTGCCCGAAATTTCAGCAATTGAGGTGGGTATCATTACAATTTCAAAGGTCATGTTCTGGGTAATGGCCACTCCTGTTTCTGAGTAGTCATGAAATCCCTCCATGGATACCAGCAGATCGTACATACCTTCATACACTTGCGGAAACACGAGGTTTCCCTCCATATCTGCCTGTCCTTCATAAACTATCTCCTCCAGTTCATCGGTATGGGTGAGTTGGATGGTTGCTTCTGCCTGCTCATCAGCAATAATGGCAAATGTAATTTCGTGCTGAGGGACAAAAGATTTGGCCAGGGGTTCAGAAATTCTGATTTCCGAAACGTTGTCATCCGAATAAACAGCTTTCACACCATATTCATAAAGTCCCTCCTCCAGCTCATACCAGTCATAGTCGTTAAAATCCATTCCCGGCAACTCTTCCATAACCATTTGCCATGTTTGTTCTTCTGTGTTGTTTTCAACGCCCCTTCTGAAAAGGCTGAAGTGAAGCAATTCTTTTTGTGATTTTTCACCAGATTGTATATCCTGTCCGGCCAGAACCCTGTCTGATTCACCCACAAATGCATTCACACGAATCATAAACACCCCGGGATCTCCCTGGGTTACCAGGTGCAGCAAATACCATTCATCGCCATCATAGAAATACCCAAGTTCTTTGTCTATACTGGGACCTGTCTGGTCAAAGCCCACATGGTGGGTGTTTACGGTAAGCATATTCCAGTGTACCATGGCATAAAAGGTTCCTTCTACCGGTATGGCCGGCAAGTCTACTGTTACCCATTCATTGGGTTGAATAATAAATTCCTGGGTGGTAAAAACATGATTGCGATCCTCATCAAACAACTGGATGGTTACTTCCCTGCTCCAGCCATAGGGATGGGGCAAGCCATAAACATCTATACTGCGGATCATGGCAGGCTCACTCATCGGGTACTTATTACCCAACCACATTTTATAACCGGGAGCAGAAGAAAACCCATTTTGTCCGGTACCATCATCCAGCACGATGGCTGTTTCGTTAAACAGACCGGGGTCTGTCCAGTTGAGATGGGCATAGGTAATGCCTGCCTGTGCTTCCACCGAATGAGAAGGAACAGGATATTCACGAATAATAAACTCGACAGACTCATCTTCAGCCCCCAGGTCAATCTGACCTGTCCATGATAAAAAGCCGGGGGCATGTATTACTACATCATAGCTCTGGTTACCATAAATATTTTCAAAACTGAAAAAACCATCGGAATAGCTCACCTGCTCGTAATCATTCATCCCCTTTAGCAGGATACGCGCTCCTCCAACAGGTATATCAGTGTTATCCTCTCTGAAAACATAACCGCTAAGCGCCAATTCTACCAAAGGCTCCAGGGCCACATCAAGGGTGGTAATTTCATCTTCGGTTACCTCCACCTCAATCGTGGTTGTGAGGTAGCCATTTCTGGAAACAGTAACTTCATATTCTCCTGCCAGCAGCCATGGAAACTGATATGTACCATTGGCGGCTGATAAGGTGCTGAAAGAGGTTCCTTCAATTTGAATCTTTGCGCCATGCAGGGTATTTCCTTCGGTTGATGTAATGGTGCCACTGAGCTCTCCAAGTCCTGCCTGCACCAGAAAAAAGGTAGTTTGTGGCAATTGACTTGTCAACACACCGGGGCTGGGGTTATTGGGGTCGATGGCCTGGCTTGAGGTAGTTCTTCGGGTGCGGTTGGGTTGGGCCGGTGTTTCGGCCATTACAAAACCGGCACCTCCAAAGCCCCACATGGCCAGCGGGCGCATAACGGTCATCACAAGGTTTCCTCCACCATATAAAACAGGTTCGCTGAGGTTGATGTATATCATGTTGGTACCCATGGGGAAACTTACCAGGCTGTCATACACCAGGGTCATATCCTCCACCGGCAACCAGCCGTTATTAAGATTTTCGGCACTGGTTTCCCCTATCCATATTTTAACGGGTGTGTTCATCACGGGTTCGCTGGTAAAGTGATTTCTGTAGCCAATGGTGGTAATCAATCCACCCCCGTCAAATTCATTTTCGAAATAAATGGTTTGAGAAAGGCTGCTCAATGCCCCAAATGCCAGAGGCAGCTGAGTGCTGACACCCACTGAATCACCTACTATGAAAGCATTGGTAGGCAGCGCCTGAACGTTAACCGTAAAGTTGGGCGTGTAATTGTTTTCAGGAATCTGATCCTCTTCCAATGCAACATACCCATACAACCAGCTCGTTCCCAGTTCCTGGGGGACCCATTCAAATTCATACTGCAATTCTTCCATATATCCAATGGACAGGCCGGGTTGCACGCCAATGAGATTGTTTTGGGCATCGTAAAGATGAACTTCATAATTTTCCTGCACTAAAGCCCCTTCATTTCGAACTGTAACAGAATAGTTGTTTATCTGACCGGCTACAGGACCTACACTTCCCATGACATTCACTGCATTGAGGTCTTTATCAAAAGGAGTATAGAGAACCATATGATTTACCGTCCAGTGATAACCAAACACTTCATTGTCATCAAATTCCCATTGCAGATAAACGGTTTCTTCTCCGGCCGCCCAGGGGCTGATGTCAAATTCTTCCCACGCCAGCGCCGGACCGGTGGTAGCGCTGTACTCTTTGATGAGTGCCCATGTTTCATTGTCTGTACTGATTTTCAGTCTGCCACGCTGAGCCATCCAGCTCAGGTAACGATGATTCATGGCAAGTTTTACTACTTCCAGGTCTGAAAAATCAAACGCAGAAGAAGTCAAAAGGGTGTGCACATGCACATCGCCGCTACCTCCAAAATCGCTGGTAGCCCTTGCATAATCATTTTCAAAAAGCCACACATGTCCTGAGCCTGTTTCATCCGTATTGGTCCAGCCCTGCGGCAGTGAATTTCCGGTAAAATCTTCTTCAAAAAGAAGGGTTGCATTGATTTCCTGCAAAAAATCCTTGCTGTTTGGCGGGTTGCTGCCTGCAAGCAAAAATGTGCTTCCGGCAAAAACCATAAACAACAGCGAAACAATATAATTATTTTTCATGGATATAACATTTTTATTGGTTGAGTCAAAAAGTTGTAATTAATTCTTTCCAACTGAAAAAAAAGGGCCACCAACGACCCTTTTTGAGAAAAACATGAAGAGTATCTTTAATCAGTCTTTCACACATCTTACAGACAGAGCCACATTTTTCGCACTGGAAAATCGTGTAACATTGGCACTGTTGTGCAGCATATAACGGGTCCATGCATTTTCAGGGCTGTCAATCCTTTCTTTAGAACTCCACCACAACCCAAAACTACCCACACTGGCAAAACTACCGTTGGCTTGTCTTCTGCCTCCCGGGCGTGCTGTAAAGCCGGTTTCATTGGTAACATTCTCATTGGTGGATTGCCAGTGGTCGGTTCCTTCCTCTTTCAAAAGGTTGGCCGGAGTTTCACTATCCAGAAAAGCAATCAGTTCATCCCATTCTGCATCGCCGGGGATATGCCATCCGGGAGGGCAAACTCCTTGCACACCACTTGGATTGGTGTTGCTTGATTCCGCTCCATCCATGGCAACCGGCCACACATACAACCTGCCATAGCTGGCAGCATACTCAATACTGTCATTGTTGTAATACCACGAACCACCGGGGGTGTAATAATTAAGATTTTCAACCATCCAGCGCTGATTGCCAATTTTCACCCAGCTGTATTCCTGCCCGTCGCGGGGATCGGTAAAGGTGCCTTCATCTCCGTCGTCACCATTGTCATCGCCATTCTCATCCCATTCAATGGTTGCCCATTGGGGCATGCCATTTACAATCTGCAGAACCTGTCCTTCTTCTCCCACAGCTATGGATTGCCAGCTATCACCCTGATAGATGAGCAAGTCTCCTGGCTGGGCTTCTTCCATTTCAATAAAATTGCTCAAGTCCGGGGTGTTTTCCAGATCTTCATAATTGCCACTGAAGGCATCGGCACTGGTATGAGCATGCAATGCAAAAGGCACACTCAAAAGTTGTGTTACCCCCATATCAGCGCCATCCACACTCACCCGGATAAAAAACGGACCTTCAGCCCAATTGATGTTCTCCATTGTGGATATGCTGCCAATCTGAAGGTTCACTAGGCCAAGATTATTGGTGGCAGTGTCATGATCTTCGGTAAAAACAACATCAGAGTTGTCGCCACGATATTCACCGGCAAGAATCTCAATCCGGATATCAACATCCTGCGAAACCATTGCCTCACCAGCTTCATTGCGCAACATCGCCTGGTAATTAAAACTTAATGGAGACTGGGCCATCAGACCCGTTACCATCACTATCAATAAAAGAGTAAAAATCTTGCTTTTCATAATGTTCATTTTTGGTTTTCTATTGTTTTACTACTTTGAATACTTTTATTTCTTTAGCACCTGAAATTATCCTGAGAAAATACATGCCCGGACTTAGTTCAACAACCGGAAAGGTCTCTGTTTCTCCGTTAATGTATCCTTTCTTTACAATGGTACCGCTCACATCAAACAATGAGAACTGTAACTCCTCACCTCCGAAATCTTTTACACTTACCGTAAGCCTGTCTCTGGTGGGATTGGGAAAAACATCCACCCGGATTCCGGCAGCAAAATCCTCTACCATGGTAACGATTATTTCGGGTTGCAAAACCCCTTGGGTAAGCACCCGATCTTCACTTTGAAAGGTTTCGGTAACAACCTCCCCCACTGACCACACGATGGACATGGTAGCTGACTCACCCTGCCCTCCGGCACTGTTAACTACAGAAGGGCCGGCACTTTGCCCCAGGGAGTGGGTGGTAAGCAGAATTAGCAATACAAACATCGGATAAACTCGATTCATAACGTTGGGTTTAAGGTTTTGAACTGTTGGGTTTGCTGAGAAGAAAACTCAGTTATTCAACCATGATTTGGAAGAAACAAAGTAAGCAATTTGGGTTTTAAATTACAATACCCTGCTTGTTGTATTTTAAACCGCAAACGATACCCTCTCCATGGTATTTTGCACCCCGGGAAGGATTTATTTGCTTTTCCTTATCCCTATTGAGTATTTTTGCAGGTACTACAAAGATACCACATTGCAGAAATCGGGTACATTACAATGGAAGGTGTCATTATAAAGAACAACTAATGAAAATCCGTTTCAGGTTAAGCTGAATTACGGATGTTATCACCAAAAGGATATTCCTATGCTTTCCAGAATTGTTCTGCTGTTATTCATGTTTTCTGTAGTTCTTTCTTCATTGAGCGGACAGGAAACGGTATTTTACTATATTGCTGATGAACTGCAGGATACCGAAGCAGGGGCAGAAGAACTTTTCCAGAAAGGGCAACATATTCTCTATTCCGATCCGGCACAGGCTCGTGAATATGCTGCTGCAGCCCTGGAGGCTTTGACCCCGGATGATAATCCGGTTTTGCGGCTTCAGATTTTAAACTTTACCGGTATCAGCTACATGATTCAATCGGCATACGACAATGCCCTGCAATACTTTCATGATGCAGCCAGGGAGGCTCAGGAGCAGAACAATCCGCTTCAGATGAGCAACAGCTATAACAATATTGCGGTGGTGCACAGCGACATGGGCAACTACAAAGATGCGCTGCACTATTATATGCAGGCGCTCGATGGATATGAGAAAGCGGCAAAACCCGACTCACGTGCAGCTGTGTATACCAATATGGGAAAGATTTATGCTGAAATAGACAACCGCAGCAAAGCCCTGGAAAATTTTCATGCCGCACTGGAAATTTTTACCGAAAAACAAGACAGCATTCGAATGGGTACTGTATATGTAAGCCTGAGCGATTTTTATCTCAAAACCCAACGACCCGATTCGGCTATGATATATGCAGACAAAGCCCTCTTTTACAAGAAGGAAACGATGGATAAATACGGTTTGTGCAGTGCCCTGGAAATCAAAGCCCGTGTGTACAACGCAGAGGGAAACTTCACCATGGCAGAGGAATATTTTGATCGGGCCTTACAGGTGGCTGAAGGGATTGAATTTCACTCCGGAAAGATTTCGGCACTTTTGGGAATGGCAGAGATGGCTATGGAGCTTACTCATTCAGATGCAGCCCTTGAATATGCAGAAACAGCCCTATCCATAAGTCAGAAAATTGACAATAACAAACTTGCATACAGGGCTCATAACCTTTTATCAACCATTCATCACCACATGGGGGATGATACTGCAGCTTACCGGCATTTCACGGCCTATTACAGGTTGAAAAACGAGTCCATCAACCAAAGCCGCCTGCACCAGGTATACAACCTTGAGTTGGAAAGAGCAGCTGAAAAAAGCATGAGAGAAATTGAGCGGCGCGAACAATTGCTGGGACAGAAAAACACCACCATTTTCCTCATTTCCATTGCCTTTGCCCTGATACTTATCATTCTGGGGCTGCTCTATTACATTCATTTCAACAGGCAAAAACAAAAAGACAAAAAGCAAAAGGATGAAGCCTTGCTCAGGTTAACCGAGGAACGTGCCAGTGCCAGTTTGAAAGCCGAGATTTCTGAAAGAAGAAGGCTGGGGATGGAGCTTCATGACGGGGCTTCGCCTTTGATATCGCTGGCGCGCATGAACCTGGGTGCGCTGCTGGAAAAAACGGATATTTCCCCGCATCGTAAAACCACATTGCTGGGCAATACCATGGAAACCCTGGACCAATTGCTGGAAGAATTGAAAAGCATCTCCCAAAATATGACCTCTTCTATTCTGGATGAACAAGGACTGGAAGCCGCCATCGAAAATCTGGTGGGAGGAATCAACGAAAATACCCGGTATATTGCCCATGCAGAAATTACGGGGCTCAACGGCTCGCTGGAAACTTTCGTGGAACATGCCATCTTTCGGGCTGTTCAGGAAGCCGTAAACAACATATTGGTGCACGCCGGTGCGACCATAATCCACATACAGGTTACCGGGAGTAAGGAAGACCTCACCATTATGATTGAGGACAATGGCCAGGGATTTGACCCTGAAACAACCGAAAAGCATAAAGGTATGGGACTCAAAAGCATTGCATCAAGAATTGAAGGACTCAGAGGAGAGTTTTTTATTGATTCAGTAAAAGGCAGAGGAACCATTGTAACCATGATCATCCCTTTAAACTAAAAACATGGAAAAGGTAAAAGTATTTATCATTGATGATCACAAGCTTTTTGTGGAAGGAATTTCTTCGCTGCTGGCAGAAGAAGAGGGGCTTGAGCTCATGGGTTACTCACTGTCTGCCAAAGAATTTCTTTCCCGCTTCGACGATGTTCTGCCCGATGTATACCTGGTAGATATCAATATGCCCGAAATCAATGGGATAGAGCTGGCAAAAACCATCAAAATCAAAAGACCTGATGCGCAAATCCTTGCCCTTACCATGTTTGATGACTATGAGTACGTGGAAAAGATGATCAAAACCGGGGTGAATGGTTATGTACTCAAAACGGCCAGCCTCAAAGAACTTGTGCAAGCCATTAAAACCGTAGCCGGTGGTGAAAAATTCCTGGGAACCAAAATACAACAGTTGATCTTCAATAGGATCGGCGCTCAAAATCCGTTTCAAAACAAACCCAAGGAAGCAAAACCCCACAGCCTGTTGTCTGACAGAGAAAAAGAAATCCTGGCACTGGTAGCCCGTGAATATTCCAACCAGGAAATTGCAGAAAAATTATTTATCAGCGAACGCACCGTGCAAACACACCGGAAAAACATATTTTCCAAAACCAAAGCCAAGACCATCGTGGGACTTATCAAATATGCCGTGCAAAATGGCATCGTGAGCTATGACTCTGGTAAAGAATAAAGTCCCTTACTCATATGGCAGGTATCACCAATAAAAATCTACCGGCTTACCTGAATTTTCTGCTGCTGCATCCCTTCAGAGGTTTTTACCTGTAAGATATAATAACCCTCTCTGAGTGCATCCACCGAAAATGTAACATTACGGTCCCCTACTGGTATTTTCTGCACAATTCTGCCCGACATATCCTTGATTACGACCTCTTTCAAAACGGTTTCTGAAGTGAGGGTAACAAACCCTGAAGCAGGATTGGGGAAAACTTTGAGTTCATCCGATTCATGAAGATGAACGGAAGTATCATCAACGGGTAAAATAACCGTTTGCTCCAGGTCTTCATCCGTCACTGTGAGCTCATCACTTACAGTAAAAAAACCTTCTGCGCTAATGGTATAAGCATACGTTCCGGGCAGGATTCCGGTAAACAGGTAATCCCCTTGCAGATTTTCATTGCCATTGAGCGTAATGATCGCATGGGTTACAGGCTGATTTTCCTCATCCAGTACAATGAAAGTAACTGACCAGGTGAGAGGCTGCAGAACGACTTCCTCGGTAACATCTTCATCTGTGATTACAGCGGTTCCTTGTGCTGCTTCAAACCCGGCCTTTTCAATGGAATATTCATACTGCCCTGCTTCCAGGTTTTCAAAGAGGTAGTTTCCTGCAGGAAATCCTTCTCCGTTCAGGGTAATTACTGCATCGGTAACAAGTTGATGGTCTGGGTCTGTAACGATAAATGTAAGGGAAAAAAGCTGGGGCATCACTGCCACTCCTTCAAGCTCAACCACAACTTCAGGATTGTTGGCAGCATTGCTCGCAATGGTAAGTTCACCGGTGTATTCTCCGGGTTGTTCAACCTGGAAAACAACGGGAATCTCCACGCTGCTCTGGGGATCAACACTTACCGGACCATCGGTGGGTGAAAAAAAGTGGTTGTTGCTGAATGCAAGGCTGAAATTGAGCATTTCAAAACCGGGGTTGCTGATGGTAACCACCTGCTCATTCCACGAATTCACTTCAACGGTTCCAAAGTCGAGGGAAAGCGGGTTTACCTCAATGAGCGCCTCAGGTTCGGCGAAGATATTTCCCTGTTTCAGAAAAATATCACAGACTACTACATCGTTTCTTACAGCCGACGGGGCATATAAAACCGCCACTTCACCATTGCCCCGGGCAGTGACACTGGTGGTATTGCGCAACAGGTAAAGGTCCTGGGGATCATTCCAAACCAGGATAGGTTCAGCAAAAACACCATCTTTTCCATGCACCAGGAAAAACCCTGTGGGGGCACTGGAAATGCTGTTCTGATATCCAATGTAAAGCCTTCCCTCATCGTCCAGCCCTATGGTGCGGTAAAAAGAGGGATTCCCGATACCCGGAGGGGTAACGGCAACAGGCTCAGAAGAGACGCCCTCAGCTGTGCGGGTAAAATACCAGATTTGTTTGGTAGATGCCAGCCTGTAAATGACATGAACCACATCCTGTTCATCAATCAGGAGGGCAGGATATTCAATAGTTTCAGTAACCGGAAGCACATATTCCTGCAAATCTCCGGTTTTGTTATTATAATACTTCAGCTGACCGCCCCATACACTGCCGGTACGCAGAATAATATGAGCATGATTGCTGCTGTCTGTTACTACCCTTACATCGTGTTCACTCCCTACATCCGATAAAGCAAGCTGAACTTCCGCACTCAGGGTTTCTGTGTCCAGATCATACGACTTGTAATAGGCATGATCGGGTTGCCCGCTGATAAATGAATGAAAAACAAAATGCACCACATTGTCACTGCTCCAGGCAATATAAGCCGGCCCCTTATTGGTACCTGAGGTGATGGATATGGGGTCAGAAAAGTCACCATCCACTGTATTGCGATACAGCAACTGGAAATTATTGCTCCCATCCCGCTCAATGTATACCAGATGGATATTATCATCGTCATCTATGGTAAATACAGAAAAATTGCTGTCTACTGTGGTCTGGGTGATTTGTGTGGTTTCCAGCTCTCCGGTTTTATCAGTTACATAGTAAATTTCGCGGGTGTGGGCTGCGGTTCCCGATTGCCCGGTATAGGTAATGTGCAGATGCCCCTGCGAGTCATACTGTACCCATTGCCGGTTGTTAAACAAATCATTGTAAGCAATCGTATCCTCCGGAAAAGGGAGTACCTGTGCCATCATTGTTAAACTGAAAAACAACAATAAAAATCCGGTAAAGCTCTTTTTTTTCATCCTGAAAAGGGAATTTATATGTATACAAATATAGGTTTTCTGCAATTTAACCAAGCAGATCTGGGTACAGTTTACACTATAAGTCACTTACATACAAAACCCCAAAGATTATAAACCTTCGGGGTTTTGCAGCTTCCTTGCGCATATAAGAATCAAAACCTCAGCTATGCGTTTCGGCATTTTTCAGCGCGCTGACTATCAGCATACTGAATAAAAAACAATGATTAATTCTTTAGCTGTACCCTCTTGACAAAGGTACGGTTATCGGTAATAATTTGCAAGAGATAAATACCCGGTTTCTGTTCACGTAAATTTACCTGCAACCGGTTTTCGCCAGATACAGCGATGGTTTCAAGCACCGAACCCTGCATATCGATAACCCTTACCTCCTGGATGGCATGAACACTCTCAATGGTAATCATGTCAGAAGCAGGATTGGGAAACAATGTAATATCGGTAGATGAAATTTCTCCCACAAAAGTCTCCGGATCAAAACGGGCTGTAAGATGCAAATCTGAAGCAGGCATGGTAAAGGTATATTCAGGTTCTGTGGAAACCACCTCCTCTCCCACCATCCAGTGGACGAAAGCAAAGTGCAGGTTGGGAGTTGCCAGAACAATCACCTCTTCGCCCTCCTCATAATCTCCTTCACCGCTTACGGTTCCTCCGTCTTGCGGATCTGCCTCAAGGGTCAGGGTATATAATTGCACAAAACCATCCTGAACAGTAAAATCGATGGTAACTACAGAAGTAATGTCGTTAGTGTAAACCGAACGAACCCCTGCACTATACTGCCCTTCGGGAAGCTCTTCAAACAAAAACTGTCTTTCGTTTACTTGTGCCAGAGGCTGAGTAAAGTCGTTGAGAAACACTTCATATCCCACAAAAATCTTATCAGCCAAAGAGCTTTGGTAGTCAGGTTTTCCGGCATCAACAGGCGCAAAGACACCCCGGCTTTCAGGGGTTATATCAGAAGCCAGAGAATAGTTTTTGTCGTTTCCGTCAAAGTCAATTGCTTCAAAATCATACCCTTTGGCCCTGATGAGTATGTTGCGGTTAAAGTCGCCCAGCTGCTCGATGGGAACAAACGGGTCAGTAGTAATATTGCCGGCAAAGAAGCTGGTATTGGGCTGGAAAGGCCACTCCTCATCGGTGCCGGAATCGGTGGCGATGCCAAGGTATCCCTGGTATGACAATCCCAGGAGGAATCCGTTGGGCGCTTCAATATTTTCAGGAAAAACGTAAGAGTTCCATTGGTTATTAACGTTGGGAACACCAGCGGCAGAAAAGATGACATCACCGGTATTGGGCTGCCCGTTGGCATCAAGTCCGAAAACCCACACTTTAACCTGTGGATGCGAACCTCCTTCGCTGGTAAGATACCACGACATTTCGTGCAACTCAGCATCGTTGCGGAAAGCCACCCCCAGAACTGTATTCAGGGTACCTCCCGAAGATCCCAGCTGACTCTCAGCAGTACCATCATCTACCCTGAATTCATTCACAGGCGCATCCTCCCAGGTAAACAATGCCTCACCGGCAGAAAGCCCTTCTGTTGTAACCATTGGATTGACCGGAGTAAGCACCCTGTAATCAAGCATTACATCTTCGAAAAGCTCCTCGTTCCCCACAGAAATCATTCCCTGCACGGGATGATAGCCCGATGCCCTCACTGTATAAGTATAATCGAGGAAGCCATCCACGGAAAGGGTTACAAGGCCGTCAGCATCTGTGATACCCGTGGCAGAGTAACCTTCTTCGTTTTTCAGCAACACATAAGCACCTTCCAGAGGTAAAGTAGTAGCGCTGTCCTCTACGGTAAAGGTTACCTCTGCAGGGACATATACTTTTACATCATCCACAAACATCCAGTTAAAATTCTGGAAAGACAAGTCGATCAAATAATTAAAGGCAATATAAACCTGTCCGCTGTAACCTTCCAGATTAAGGATGTATTCTTCCCAGTTCATGCTGAATCTTTCTACCGAAAGCAGCTCTGCATTTTCGTGCAATTCTTCAGCATTGTCATACAGCTGGTCCAGTATCATAATATGCATATCAGCCAGGGTACTGTTTTCATGGTCGTTGTGCGATTTTCCAAAGAAACTCAACAAAGCACCTTCCAGATCGCCAAGCTGGATGGGAGGAGAAATGAGCCACTCATCGGCTTTATACCCTGAAGCACCACCCTGATAGGCGCGCGCAGAATAGTCGCCGGTAACGGAATGCCAGTCAACCCTGTCCCAGAATGCACCCTCTATTCCATTCACATATGACCATCCTAAAGGAGGGAAACGATCTTCTTCAAAACTCTCGGTCCATGGCAGTACATCTACCACCACATCAACTCCTACGCCTGTGAGAGCTATGGTATGGGTATGACTACCCTCATCATCGTTATAGGATATCACTACTTCGGCTGATTTGACACCTGTTGTTTGAGGACCAAACAGCACTGCAAAAACAAATTCCTCTTCCAGGGCAATCCCCTGGAATCCACCTGAAAAATCAAAATTCTCCAGGTTGAGACCAAAATCGTCATCTCCGGAAATCTCAATACTTACTACTTCAAGGATTCCTCCTCCGGTGTTGGTAATAGTGTAATCCATTGTCTCAGGCAAAACGCCTGCACCCGCCGTTCCAAAGTCGAAGCTGATTTCATCGGGCGAAATGACAAATTCCGGCCCGGGGGGAACCGGAACAACAGATAGATTGAGAGTAAAATCCAGAAACTGTGGGGGTGGAAAACTCCCAACGATGGCAAAATAGGTCCCTTCGTGAAGAACCACATCTTCAAATTCCACAAAACTGCCTCCACCTGTTCCGGCAAGATTTACTACGGGAGCAGGATTATCAGGATCGGGACATTGCTGCACAATCACAAGACCTGCCCATACCTGCTCAGTAGCAAGGCTACCGCTCAGATAACTGGTTTCTTCAAGGGTGAATTGAAACACCATATCATTTCCACTAAGGTAAGCCGTAGAGGGCACAACCCAGGTAATGTGGTAGTCATCTCCCATATCTTCAGTAGATCCTTCAAAATCTACCACAGGAAAATCAGTAATATAAAAAGGATTGCCGCAGGTAGAACCTGCCGGACGGGCAGTTCCTGTTGCACTTACACTTACAGTAGAAGTCTGGGTATTCTCCTCATCGCCATCGTGCCAGCTTATGGCTACCTCTCCGGATAGAGGTCCGGTATTGTCGGGGGCTGCAGCAACCTGGAAAGTCGCCGTTGCGGAACCGGTAAGTACTGCAGGGAAATTCCCCAGATCGTCCAGTACAAAATCATCCTCATTGTCGAGAGTTACACTTTCGATATACAACTGTCCGAGGCCTGAATTGGAGATGGTAAAGGTTTTGGGTGCTGAAGTTTCCACCACATCTACTTCACCAAAGTTCCAGCTCAACGGATCAATAGTAATTACCGGCATGGCAGGTAAGGCTTCATAATGAAAATCATCAATAAAAATGGTACGGCTGGAGCTTAATCCGGGAGAAGCATCGAACCTGAAAGCAATGTAACCGTGGTCTCCGTCATAACCGCTAAAAGGAATGGTATATTCGGTGTACACATTGGCAAGGTTGGCTGCCTGGATGGTATGCCAGGGAGTAAAAGAGGTTGTATCTGTTGGGCTGCTCATGGTGCCAATTACCAGGTTGGGCCGGTCGGTGGCATGATTGGAACGGGCCCAGAACCGAATCTGATTTCCCCCTATATCGGCCAGCTCGGGGGTAATCAGCATGATAATAGCATCGACATTGTTGTTGGAAAACAGCCTTACATTGTTGGGAGGTGATATAGGAGGCCCTACCGTGATGGTAGCAACCGTGGCAATGGTTGAGGTGGGATTGTCCACTATGCGGCTCCAGGTGGGAGGCAATGCAGGGGCTTCCACATCATCAAAATTCTGGAAATAAGGTGCCACAACAGGTCCCTGGTCTTTTTCCGAAGCCAGGGTTAGGGTAAACGCAAAAGATAATGAAATCACGAACGTAAAAAGTAAATTCTTCTTCATGGTAACTGAGCTTTGGTTTGTATTTAAGGAAGTGAACAAAACAATTCGGACTTGCGGGATTAGTCACCTGCAAAAATAACCAATTGCTGATTTTTAAAGGTAAGGAGTAAATGGTATTTTTCGAAAATCAAATATCAGTGCAGACACTTAGAGCGGCTTAAGTAGTGAATTTCGCTGCTCTCAGAGCTGATTAAACTACAGGGGCAGTCTGCGTTCGCAAACTGCCCCTGGAAAAAGCTATCAGAAGTACTTATTTACCGTACAATCAGTTTACGATTCACTGACTCAGAGCCATTGTCTATGCGAATAAAATACATTCCGTTGTTAACACCTTCAAGATCCAGTTCAAGAGAAATTTTCCCGGCAGACTCTTCAACGGGCAGAACTTTGATGGTTTGCCCCATGTGATTAATCAGGCTGATGGTATAGGTGTTATTCTGAACAGCAACAAATTCTACATTCACCACATTGCTGGCGGGGTTGGGATAAACCACAAATTCTGCTTCGGTGATTTCCTGCACAGAGGTTCCATCGGCTAGCAGCACAACATTCAGAATCACATGATCATCAACGATGCTAAAACCACCTGTATAATTGAAGAAAGTTGATGCTGTGATGGAATAACTATAACTACCAATATGTAGATGTTCTATAAAATATTGTCCGCCCGGGAATGTTTCATTATTCATATGAATTTGGGCGTGATCCACTTCCCTTCCCCACTGATCAAAAATATTAAAGGTTGCTGTATAAACAGGTGACAAAGCAAGGTTCAGCAAAACATCATCGTTGAGGATTTCAAAACTCCCTTCATAATTTGCAAAGCCCTCTTTTTCAATGAGATACTCATAAGTACCGTTATCCAGATCAATCGCCTGTGTACCCACCACATCTACTCCTTCAATATAAATATTAGCACTGTCAACCGGAGCTCCAAAAATATCTTTCAATTCAAAAGTGGCATAAAAGACTTTTTCCAGTTCTACCTCAATGGTTTGTTCCAGGCCATCAACTTCAAAGGGTACCTGAGTGCGGGTTCTGTGCCTGTCTGCCGTTACACTGTAATGGTGATTACCCGAGGGTAACATAATCACCGCTTCACCAGCTTCATTTGTGGAGGCGTTGGCATTGGAAACTTTAACTACAGCATCCTCAACAAACTCGTCATACTGATTGGTAACCCTGAAGGTAGTTTCGAATCGTTCCAGCTGGTAATGCACGATTAACTTCCATGTATTATTGGGCACATAGGCATATTGGGTATTAGACCCACTGCCACCCCAGGTGCGGAAAACATGCAGCTCGAACTCAATCTCGCCACCCCCTTCAATATTGTTGGCTATGGTAAGCCCCTGACGCGCGTAATTATGTGTTCCGGCAGAGTTGCTGGAAGGTCCTGTTGAAATGGCAGTTTCCGTCTCACCACCTTCAGTAACACATTTAAGGATCGAACGTTGTTCGCTCATCCAACCACCACCGGTAGAAGTTATCTTGTATTCTACATCTACTCCTGTGATGGTAGCTCCATAAGGGATGGTAACAGACATCACCCCCGGCTCAAGGGCTACACTATTGGGATTGGCCGAAGTATTGTAAGTAGAAGGAATTTCGCCTTCCGAATAAACAGGAGCTTCACCAATAATAATCTCTTTGGTAGCTTCATATTCATAAAGGCCGGAAACAGCTGTCAGGATAATTTCATCCAGGGTTTCCAGCGGTGTTTCGAACATGGCAGTTACCTGCACCTCCACTTGCGCTTCCTCATCAGGAGCAAGAGCTGAAATCTCAATAGATCCCTCAGGAGAAAGGTTTATCCATGGACTCTCCGTTTGAATGGTCATTACAATATCCTCCGACGCATAGAGGCCGGTGTTTTTAACACCAAAAATCAGTTTGGCGGTTTCGCCGGGATCGAGTATCCCGTTGTTGTTTCCGGTCTCACTGTCATCAACAACAAAATCAAGGAATTCCAGGTGCTGTGCATGAGCTGCCACCTGAAAACCGCTTCTCCATGTAAGTGTAGTATCCAGGGGTGAAGTGGCTTCAAGGATGAAAGCAACCTGGTAATTACCCGGTAATACTTCAGAGGTTTCAAAAGTGAAAAGATCAATAAATTCGCGGGTTTCTCCACTGGCAAAATTGCCCAGATACGCTTCGCCCTGGGTAATGGTGATGTATTCAGATGCAGAGCTCAGCACCATGCTAACATTGGAAATCAATTCATCAGATGGATTTTCAAGGGTAAGAGAAAGATGAATCGTTTCTCCGGGATTGAGGTTTCCATCATTGTTTCCCTGGATGTCGTTTATCTCATGGCTCAGATACCTGATTCCGTTGAAAGGGGTAGCAGTAAGGGCAGAAAGGGCATCAATACGGCCACTGCCAAAGGTATTGCTTTTGGATGCAGAAAGCGGTATGGCAGACTCTTCAAGAATCTGACTGATTTCCTGGGGGGTAAGATTGGGATTTTTATTCAGTATCAGAGCCATCAGACCTGCCACTGCGGGGGCAGCCATGGAGGTTCCGCTTTTAACGGTATAGCCTGTATTGCTGGTGTTGCTTAAAGAAAGTATATCGCTGCCGGGAGCTACCACATCGGGGATAATAAGTCCGGTACCCGGGTTGAAAGCATAATCATTGAAAGGGGCTATGTTTTGCCAGGTTACAGGGCCTTTGCTTGAAAAGCCTGAAATAGCATCGGTATTTGTAGTAGATCCAACCGTTACCACGGCTGAGTTTCCTCCGGGAGAAATCTGGTCAGGATGTGACCAGGGTGCAGGGCAATCGCCGGGAGTTCGAATATTGGCCGGCGGTGGAGCACCTCCCCATCCCCCTTCGTTACCTGCAGCTACAGAAGCGATAACCCCTGCGTTCATGGCATTTTCCATGGCAATACGCCAGGCCGAACGATCAGGATTCCATGAGTGCTGCCAGCCCAGTGAAAGGCTCATCACATGCGCTCCATATTCAACGGAAAACTCAATGGCTGCCCATACACCGGCCTCTGTGCCGCCTCCTGAATCGCCCAAAACTTTCAGTGCCATGATAGTCGCTCCGGGGGCAACTCCGGTTACCGTTCCGGCAGTACCGTTGCCTGCAACTGTTCCGGCACAATGCGTACCGTGACTTTGCACATCATTGGTATTATAGTTATTATCCACAAAATTATATCCATGGTTGGGATAATCAATATGGGTCCACATTCTGCCTGCCAAATCCTGGTGGTTTGCATTTACTCCGGTATCCAGAACAGCTACTACAATTCCTTCCCCGGTAAATTCTTCTTCCCAAACCTGGGGAGCATTCACAAGGTTGATATTCCAGGCTATGGTTTGCTTTTCGCCCAACTTGTCGGCGGGAGCAGATGGCATCTCAAGGTCCAGCACCTGTTGCATCTTGTCATAATCCAGGCGGGCAATACCTGGCATTTGTGCCAGTTGTTCGATTACCTCAACGGTGGCATAACAATTTACCAGGTTTACAATCCACAAGGGCATTACATCGGTAACCTGCAGACTTTTTTCCTGCTGGGTAAGAAAAGAAAGCAAATCTTTCTGGCTCTCTTTGGAGAAACTACGAAGCTCGTCCACTACAATGGCCCTTCTGATTTCTTTGTTGGCAACTCCAGCCGTTTTTTCCGATAGCAAAGCGGAGTTGTACTGATCATCCATCCGGATATTGATCCGGATGAGTTCCCCTGACTTGGTATTCGTCAACCTCTCCTGGAGATTGGGGGCAATAACATTTTGTCCTAATGCAGTACCTGCCAGCAAAAACAAAGCAATGAATGCATTAATAAAAGTAAATTTTATAAATCGCATGAGTTTGAATGTTGATTATGAAAGTTGGTTATAAACATAAACCTGAATGTCTTATAAAAGAAACCAGCATAGATTCTTTTACATGAATTCAGATTATTTATCTTGCGGCGCAAGTTACAAATAATTATTGTTATGAATTCTATTCTTTTGGGTAATATTATGATTTATACCATGCAACACTTAGAAAGAAAGACAGCTCAATACGCTTATACCCTTAGCATTAAAAAATTCAAATAAAAATATTGCTGTCCGGTTATTCTGTTTTGATTTAGCTGCGCTGCTGCTTCGTGGTCTCCCACCCCGGTTTAGCTAACTGCCAGCTTCCTCTTTCCCGCAACTGTGAGAGAGGTTTGTATTGAACAAATTTGGATTCATTAATTGAATCGAACACCAATGACCTGAAATTGTCTACAGGACACCCAAAAGCCCAAAACATTTAACCCTTATTTAGATATTTTAAAATCATAACTTTCATAACAAGTACCTTACTCTAAACAATAAACATTATTTTTGCGGGGATTCTAATATTACACCTCCTGCAACTAACAAATACAATTCTCCTTTATGAGTTTTATTTATCCCTGGTTTCTTTTAGCGTTATCAGCCATCACCATCCCGATTATCATTCATTTGTTCCATTTCAGGAGATTTAAAAAGGTTTATTTCTCCAACATCAATTTTTTGCAACAGCTCAGTGATGAAACCCAAAAGCAGGCGCGCCTGAAGCATTTGCTGGTACTCATTGCACGCATTTTAGCCATCAGTTTTCTGGTAATGGCATTTGCCCGCCCTTTTATTCCTCTCAAAGACAGTGAACAAAGGCCTGATGGAAATAAAATAAGCATATTTGTAGACAACTCGTTCAGCATGGAAGCGGGTTCCACTTATGGCACGCTACTGGATCAGGCAAAGCAGGGGGCTGCTGAAATTGCCAGTCTTTTTGAACCCACCGATAAATACCAGCTCCTCACCAACGATTTTGAAGCCAAACATCAGCGTTTCGTAAACCGTGATGAATTTATGGCAATGCTGGGTGAAGTAAATTTCGGCCCTGCCGTAAGGACTGTATCTGAAATTATGCAAAGGCAAACCGACCTGCTCAGGGAAGAGCCCGGAAATGAAAATAAACTGGCATTTGTGCTGAGTGATTTTCAGAAAAACATTACCAACCTTGAAAACAGTGAACCCGATTCTTTGATTGACTATCTGTTGATCCCCTTTCAGGCACAACGCAGGGAAAATGTTTTCATTGATTCAATTTGGATTGAAAACCCTGTTCGACTACCGGGCCAGGTCCTGACTATCGAAACACGGATATTCAATGATTCGGACCAACGCCTGGAGAATCAACCCGTGCGCCTGTATGTAAACAACAGCCAGCGTTCGGTGGCCACTTTTGATGTTGGCCCTTTTTCTCATGCAACTGTATCGCTAACATTTACCCTGGGGACAGAAAGCATTCAACAGGGTTACCTGGAAATAACTGACCACCCGGTTACTTTTGATGACAGGTTCTACTTCAGTTTTAACCTGAGTGAAAACATCCCCGTACTTGCCATCAATCAGCTTACGCCCAATCGTTTTCTGAATGCCCTGCTGGCCAATGACACCACATTTGTTTATCGTAACGTACAGGCCGGAGCTATCGATTATTCCTTATTCGGAAGTCAAAACCTTATTATCCTTAACGCCCTTCCCTCTATTGGCAGTGGGCTGGCAGGAGAATTGCGCAGATATGTTGAAGAAGGGGGCAACCTTCTCGTTTTTCCGGGCGAAGATGCAGATTTACCCTCCTACAACGATATGCTCCTGTCTATGGGCGTTGCAGGTATACAGCAAAAAGATACACAAACCACAAGGGTTACTTCCATAAATGAGTTGCATAGCATATACAGTGGTGTTTTTGAACGACTACCCGAAAATATTGACCTGCCCGTGGTACAGGAATATTATATCCTTGACAGGCAAACCCGGGGTCGGGAGCAGTACCTTATGCAGCTGCAAAACGGCAATTACTTCCTCACGGAAACCCCTTCAGGAGCTGGCAGGGTTTATCTTTCGGCAGTACCGGCAAGCGACAGGTTCAGCAATTTCCCCCGACATGCCATGTTTGTCCCCACAGTTTATAACATAGCACTTCACAGTGCAGCCATCTATCCCCTTTTCCATACCATCGGAACAGACGAACTTGTGACCATCAGAAATTACAGACCCGCTGCAGGAGAGCTCTTTACCATTACCGCAGAACAGCTCGAGATAATTCCCGAAACAAGAAATATCAATAACAATATCAACCTTCTGTTGCACGGTCAGATACAATCTCAGCGAAATTACAGGCTAAAGGCAGGAGACAACCTGCTGCGCTACCTTTCATTTAATTACGACAGGCGCGAGTCTTTGCTGGAAAGCTATTCGAAAAGTGAGATTGAGCAAATGACCGCTGAAAAACAAAATATCTTTGCATTTGAAAGTGGAAACGTATCTTTTGAAAAACAAATGGAGATACTCAGGGGTGGAAAACAATTGTGGAGATTATTTTTGCTCATAGCTCTGCTTTTTCTGGCAACCGAAGTTTTGCTGCTGAGATTTATGAAATAGCAGGCAGCCAAAAAGTTATAACTGTTTTACAATGTTTTCCGGCTCTTAGGATATAAAATCAGCCATTTTATTCCGGTGAAGTCTCTATGCTGAAAAGCAGTCACTTTAGGGGTCACAACGGGAAATGCTGTTCAAACATTGTGGAAAACTAAACCTTGGATGAAGGTACACATCAATAATTTTATCTATTACCTTTGCACCGTTTTAAAACTAAAAAGTCTGCAACAATTACATGGACGAAAACAACAATCATATACCTGAGGAAGAGAATAACACGGACTCCACCCCGCTGTCAGATCAGGAAATCGAGCACGGTGAATCTGTTGGAGCTGATACGGTAACCAAAATATCGGGCATGTATCAGGACTGGTTTCTGGATTATGCCTCATATGTTATACTCGAGCGGGCTGTACCTGAAATACGGGATGGCCTCAAACCTGTGCAGCGTCGCATACTGCACTCCATGAAAGATTTGGATGATGGCCGGTACAACAAAGTTGCCAATATCATTGGGCATACCATGAAGTATCACCCCCATGGTGATGCCGCTATTGGGGATGCGCTGGTGCAACTGGGGCAAAAAGACATCCTGATCGACTCCCAGGGAAACTGGGGAAATATCCTTACGGGTGACAGATCTGCTGCTCCAAGATACATCGAAGCAAGGCTGTCAAAATTCGCATTGGAAGTAGTTTTTAACCACAAAACCACCAAGTGGAAAAACTCCTACGACGGTCGAAACAAAGAACCTATCAGTTTACCGGTAAAATTTCCTTTGCTGCTGGCTCAGGGTGTAGAAGGTATTGCTGTAGGCCTTGCCTCCAAAATTCTTCCCCACAACTTTATTGAACTCCTGGACGCATCCGTGGCCTACCTCAAGGGAGAGGAAGTGGAAATTATGCCTGATTTCCCCACCGGAGGACAGGCAGATTTCTCGCGCTATAACGATGGTTTGCGGGGAGGAAAAGTGAGGGTAAGAGCAAAAATTTCTATCCAGGATAAAAAAACCCTGGTTATAACAGAAATCCCTTTTGGGACTACCACTGTAAGCCTTATTGACAGCATCGTAAATGCCAACGATAAGGGCAAGATTAAAATCAAAAAAATTGAGGATAACACAGCCCGCAACGTTGAAATACTGGTGCACCTGGCCCCCAATATTTCTCCCGACCAGGCCATTGATGCTTTGTTTGCCTTTACCGACTGCGAAGTAAGTATCTCACCCAACTGCTGCGTTATAGAAAGCAACAAACCCCGCTTCGTGGGAGTAACCGAAATACTGAAAATCTCTGCAGACCATACAGTAAATTTGCTGAGACAGGAGCTGGAAATTGAAAAGTCAGAACTGCTCGAACAGATTTTGTTTTCGAGCCTGGAAAAAATCTTCATTGAAAACAGGATTTATCATGACATTGAAGAATGCGAAACCTGGGAGGCTGTTATTGAGAGCATTGACAAAGGACTCGAACCTTTCAAGAAACAGTTTTACCGCGAAATCAACCGCGACGACATTCTTCGCCTGACCGAAATCAAGATCAAAAGAATCTCAAAGTTCGATACATTCAAGGCTGATGAAATAATGAAAGGCCTGGAAGAAAAACTGGAAGAGGCCAACAAGCATCTCAGCACCCTGATAGAATATACCATTGCATGGTTCCTTAAATTGAAAGAGAAATATGGCAAAGGCCGTGAACGCCAAACAGAAATCCGCTCTTTTGAAAACATTGAAGCTACCCGGGTGGCCGTGGCCAATGAGAAGCTTTATGTAAACCGTAAAGAAGGATTTGCAGGAACATCTATGAAAAAGGATGAATTTGTAAGCGACTGTTCTGACATAGATGATATTATTGTTTTCCGCGCCGATGGCACTTTTCTGGTTACCAGGGTAGACAGCAAATCATTTGTGGGCAAAGACATCATCCATATTGCGGTATTTGATAAAAACGATGACCGTACCATTTACAACATGATATACATGGACGGGGCAAACGGTCCGGCATACATGAAACGATTCTTCGTAAAGGGAGTAACACGGGATAAGGAATATGAACTTACCAGGGGCAAAAAAGGCTCAAGGGTTTTATATTTCACTGCCAACCCCAATGGAGAAGCAGAAACAATAGCCATTCATCTGCGCTATAAGCCCAAGCTGAAAAAACCCATTTTTGACGTAGATTTCAGTGATCTGACCATCAAGGGAAGAGCTGCGGGCGGTAACCTCCTCACCAGGCATCAAATCAGGAAAATTGTGCTCAAAGACCAGGGTGTATCTACCCTGAGTGCTCTCAACCTCTGGTTTGACGAAAATGTTCTCAGGCTCAATGTGGACAAAAGGGGTAAGTTTATTGGTGCCTTCAAAGGTGACGACAAAATCATTTCGCTGTTTCCTTCGGGCAATTATCGCACCATTGGTTATGAGCTCTCAGCCCATTTTGAGGTCAATCCTTTGTTGATAGAGAAGTTCAACCCCGACAGAGTTATCACAGCAGTGTATCTTGATGGCGAAAGCGGACATTATTACATCAAACGCTTTCAGCCGGAACTGACAGATAAATTCCAGAGTTTTATTTCAGAGCACGAAAACAGCAGGCTTATTACCCTAACGGTGGCGAAGTTCCCACAACTAAAGGTGTCCCTTGTGCCCGGAGGCAAGAAACAGAAAAATGAAGAAGAAATAAATGTGGATGAGTTTATTGCAATCAAAGGAATGAAAGCCAAAGGGAAAAGACTTTCAAACTATGAAGTGGAGTCTGTTGAATGGCTTGAGCCATTAGTCCCTGACCCGGTTGATGAAGACCCGCAAGAGGCAGTTGAAGAAGAAAACGGCGACACACCGGAAGAAAAAAACATTCAGGAAAGTAAACCTGAAGGCAAGTCAGGTGTTAACAAAGATGACGACGATGATGACTTGCCTGGCAAAAAACAAATTACGCTCGATTTTGAATAATTCATTGTTGATTTAGCCATCTGTAATAAAATCCAACATAAAAATGAAAGACAAAAAAGTACCCGACACGCAGGTTCTGGATATCAACCAGGATGTGAAATGGATTGGGATCCTGGATTATGACATTGCTACTTTCGATGTGGTAATGGAGACTGTTTACGGCACAACCTACAACAGTTATTTTATCAATGCCGAAAAAAAAGCCATTGTTGAAACCAGCAAAGTGAAATACTGGGACACTTACCTGGCGAAAATCAAGCAGGTAACCGATCCGTCAGAGATTGAATACATCATTCTTAACCACACCGAGCCCGATCACAGCGGAAACCTGGCCAACCTGCTTGAGCTGGCACCCAAGGCCAAAGTGGTAGCAAGCCGCATTGCCATCAATTACCTGAAAGATTTTCTGGGCAGAAGTTTTGAGCATATCGTAGTAAAAGACGGAGACACCCTCGACCTTGGCAACAAAACCCTCCGGTTCATCTCTGCCCCCAACCTGCACTGGCCCGACAGCATGTACACCTACATGGAAGAAGACAAATACCTGTTTACCTGCGATTCCTTTGGCTGTCACTACTGCCATCACAAAATGTATGACGACCAGGTTGGTGAATTTGATGATGCCTTCAAATATTATTTTGATGTCATCCTCAAACCTTTCAGCAAATTTATGCTCAAAGCCATTGACAAAATCCGTCCCCTGGAAATCAAGGGTATCCTTACAGGTCATGGCCCATTGCTGCTTACCCAATGGAAGAAATGGTTAGACCTCTCCGAACAATATGCAAAGGCGGCATTGCTGGAGCCGGAAAAGAAACATGTTTTCATCCCCTACGTTTCGGCATACCACAACACCGGATTGCTGGCCGAAAAAATTGCCGAAGGCATCAAATCCACCGGCGATTATGAAGTGGAAGTAGCAGACATTGAAACCATGCCATTGGGAGATATTGACGAAAGAGTAGCCAAAAGCAAGGGTATCATTGTGGGTTGCCCCACCATCAACCAGAATATCCTCTTGCCCGTGTACCGTATGTTTGCCGTTATCAGCCCCATCAGAGACAAAGGCAAAATTGCCGGTTCGTTTGGTTCTTATGGCTGGAGTGGAGAAGCAGTAAAACTTATCAACTCCAACCTGGAAAACCTGAAACTGGATGTTCAGGGCCCCGGCGTATTCATCAAATTCACCCCTCACGAAACCGAGTTTGAAGAGTGCTACAAATACGGCCAGGAAATTGGCAAAAAACTGGCAACAGTAGAATAGTCCTTCTGAGATAATATATCAATGAACCACCGGTAATCATCTTTGTGATTGCCGGTGGTTTTTTTATTCGGATGCTTACGGTTTAGCGGAAGCTGGAAGTATTTAGGTATGTGGGTTGTGCAATGCCAGTGAGGGTATGACTACAGTTCATGCCCTCACTAAAATAGTGGATGTCGTTAGGTCAAAGTGCATTAAATAGTGGCGGGGTCACTTGAAGTGGCCCCGTCACGGGCTTCATTGTTGGGAATTACGC